>CAZARO010000076.1:0-10910 GCA_964487165.1 uncultured Solibacteraceae bacterium
CCACCGTGCCGCGCAGGTCCAGCATGCGGTCGTACGCCTGCGTGGTGGAGGGCACATAGTAGAACATCAGCAGCACGCCGGTGACTACCAGGATCACGAACAGGAACGTAGCCATCAGCCCCAGCCCCATGGTGTAGGCCGGGCGCAGCGTGTTCTTGTTGACCTTGACCGGATGGATATGCAGGAAAAAGTTGGTGAAGCTGGTGGACGAGCGCTCCAGATCCGTGGAGGGCAGGGGATTGCGGAAGATGGAATTCCAGACGTTCTGTGGAAGCTCCCGCAGCGTGGTGAGCGCTGTCCTGGGTTCTTGTGTGGGTGTGCTCATACCGTCAAGTAAGTCCCCGGGTCGACCGATGTGTTCTTGTCAATTACCATGTCGCCATTGGGCGCGAGCGTCACCTGGAACCAGGGCAGCGGCTTGGGCGCCGGCCCTCCGGTAACGTTGCCATCCTGGTCGTAATGCGAGCCATGGCAGGGGCACGCGAACCCTGTATCGGCGATGGCCACGATGCATCCCAGGTGCGTGCAGGTAGTGGAAATGGCGGCGATCTTGTTGCCTTCGCGCACAATGCAGACGCGCTCCACGTCGCGAGCGATGCGCGTGCCGGGCGGAAAATCGTCGGGCTTCCCGATGGCGAAGCGCGCGTTCGGGCCGTAGGTCACCCGCGGCTTGAAAAAGAGCCAGTCCGACACCACGGCCAGCAGCGCGGAGGCGAACAGTCCGAAGCCCGAGAGCCACGCCAGCACCCGGCGGCGCGGCATTTGGGCATCTTCGGTAGTGAGTTGCTTATCGTGACTTTGCGGAGCCACCATCATGGCGTTTCTCCTCTACGGCTGCCAAGGGCAGTGCTGCCGAAGGCAGCGGCCCATCCTCCAGGTCGCTCCAGAAGACCTGGTATTTGGCGTCTTCAATGTTGCGGAAATAATCCTTCTTGACGGCGAAGATGAATACACACACCGCGGCCGCCGCCATCAGCAAACTGGCGAGCACCGCGATCCAGGTCAGTTCCATTTCGGTCCGGCGACCAGCAAATTCGCTTTGCGCGTGGCCGCCTGGCCGGCCAGTTCGGCGATGGTGGAATCGCGCAGCACCTGCGCCACGGCGGCCTGCGCGCCGACCCAGACGTCGTGGGCCGGGCACCATTCCTGCCGCGTGCAGGAGCGATCCGAATTGAGACAGACGTTGAGATTGATGGGGCCTTCGATGGCTTCCACTACCTCCAGCAGGGTGGCCGCCCGATGGATATCGGGCAGCTCAAATCCGCCGGTATTGCCGCGATGCGAGAGCACCAGGCCGGCTCGCGTGAGGCTTTGCAGCACTTTCGAGAGAAACTGCTCGGGACATTCCGCCGACACCGCTAATTCCGCGCGGCTGGCCCGCGTCTCCGGCGGCAAGCCGGCCAGGTGAATCATCACGCGGACGGCATAGTCGGCAGCTCGTGTGAGTTGCATAATAGAATTATAAGACTCTGATTATCCGATTCAAGCCCATTGCATTTTTAGTTCCAAGTTAAAAAGGCCGTATTTTACTTGGATAAAGATGGTCCCGATTGGCGCAGTTGCGCCTTTTCACTCCCCCAAAAGTGGGGCAACGGCATGCAAACTTCGGGTGCAGCCTACGGCTGAGGTGATCGGTGCGCCTTGCAAGGGTGCGATCAACGGAGGACGATCTGAAAGCCTTCTTGTATAAAATGGTGGTCGTTCGTCAGAACTTCCGAAATCTTTTCGCGTCGCATGGTCGTCATGGATATGCAATCAACGAGGCTATAGCCCTTGTCATTGTCATTGCGTAGTTCGTACAAGCGCAGGCCCGCCAGAAAAGATGCACGCGATTGCGGATGAACCGTCACCCGGCGGTCGTTCAGGATCATTCGGACCGCCGCCTCCCGCAGATGCTTGCCGCGGTCAGCCATGCCGTCCAGGAGTTCGGTCAGCACCTCGTCGGTCGTGACCAAGCCAATATCTCCAAGCGCCTGTCGCGCTCGGATTACCTGCGCGCGGTACTGATCGAGTGGATGGAGTACCGCACCCCAGTAGAGCGTGTCCGCGAAGACCAGCCTCACTTCTTTTTCGGTGCGCCGTGGAGATAGTGGCCCAGATTGGCGAAGTAGTCGGCGGGAACTTTCGCCCACTCTCGGGCCGGCACTGCCTTCCCAATGGCTGCCAACTCAGTCTCCAGCGAGCCGGCGGTGAACTCCGCGGCATGGCGCGGCTTCGAGCTGCTTTTTCTTCCCGGCACCACTGCGCCGCGGCGTCGTTGTTTGGTCGCGCTAGCCACTTGTTCCCCTCCAGCCAGTATATCGGACCAGGCTGCCCCTCAGGATACCGGTGCCTCCCGGCCGATGCCTTTACGCTATACGCGCGGCGTACTACTTTTAACATACATGATTCGTTCATTCCGGTGCCAGGAGACTCGGGCGATTCATGCGGGATTCGCGAGTCGGCGGTTTCGCGGGATCCAAAATCAAGCGCGCAAGAGGCTGCGCTGGCTGGATGCAGCCACTAGCTTGGCGGACCTGGGCGCAATTCGGGGCAACCGGTTAGAGGCCCTCAAGGGCGACCGTGAGGGTCGGCTTAGCGCTTATTCGGAAGCCCGATTGAGATCCAGGGCAAAAGCCAGCGCGTCCTTGAGCCGCTCCGTTATCCCTACGGAAAGCCTGCCAATCTTACGTTCAAGACGCACGGTCGGTAGAGATCCCAATCCTTGAACATTGGCTACCGATTCACGATCCAGGAACGGAAGCCGCGGCAACGACACTTCATACGGACTGTCTCTCCGCTGGGTAGTGAGAGGCACGTACAACACGAGAGACCGCGGCGGGTCAGGGTCTTGACGGGAGACGATGACAACGGGACGCGTCTTGGCAGCCAGTCCCAGGTCTGCCAGCCAGATCTCACCGGGTTGGGGGTTCATCGAGCAGGTCCAGGACCTCCTGTTCGGCGGCGCGCGAACGCGCGATGTCAAGGACGTCGTGATCGGCCAGCTCTATCACCTCGGTGATGCGTTCTCTGGCTTCTGCCGCCGTCTCCGGCTTCCACTCACGTAGCCGAGCATCGAGTTTCTCCGCCAGTGTATCCATGGCCTGCCCTCGCTCCTAGTTTAGCGCATCGAGCCTCCGTGATATCGCACGTACTCCACTGCGCGGGCATGGAGCCCCCAACACGTGGTAAACGCCGCCGTGGCCGCAAGTCTTCTCCGAAGCTGAGCTTGAATCTGCCTGATCTCGACTAGGCAAAATCAGCAGTCCTGAACAGCCTACAATCGAAGGAATCCCAGCGGGGATACCGACACGCTATAGATGCCGCTTGCGGTCGGATCATGCCACCGGGAAAAGGGCGCACACCGCCAGCCCAAACCCCGCCCCGCCTTCGATATAATCTTTCGATGCGCAAACTATCGCTCCCGTATTTTGTCGCAGCTGCCGCCACGTTAGCCGCCGCCGCTACCTATGAAGCTTCCGTCTTCGGCGCTCTCCAGTGGCGTAGCATCGGGCCCCCGCGCGGAGGACGATCCATCACTTCCGCCGGCAGCCCCTCGCGCCCCAATGAATACTACTTCGGCGCCACCGGGGGCGGCCTCTGGAAGACTACCGACGGCGGCACCACCTGGCGCCCGGTCACCGATGGCCAGATCCATAGCTCCTCCGTGGGCGCCGTCGCGGTCTCCGCGTCCAACCCCGACTCCGTCTACATCGGAATGGGCGAAACCGAGCTTCGCGGCAACATCATGCAGGGCGACGGCGTCTACAAGTCCACCGACGCCGGCCGCACCTGGAAGAATGTCGGCCTCGCCGAGACGCAGGCCATTTCGCGCATCCGCATCAGCCCCACCGATCCCAATCTCGTCTACGTCTCCGCCCTCGGCCATCCCTACGGGCGCAATGCCGAACGCGGCGTGTTCCGCTCCAAGGACGGCGGCGCCACCTGGGAGAAAATCCTCTATCGGGACGATCATTCGGGCGCCGTCGACCTGGTGCTGGATCCGCACAATTCCAGCGTCCTCTTCGCCGCCATCTGGGACGTCAATCGCACCCCTTGGGGCCTGACCAGCGGCGGACCGGGCAGCGGCCTCTTTAAGTCCACCGACGCGGGCGATCACTGGACCGAGATCACGCGCAATCCCGGCCTGCCTTCGGGCGTCATCGGCAAGATCGGCGTGGCCGTCTCCGGCGGCGATTCCAACCGCGTCTACGCCATGGTGGAAAACGCAAACGGCGGCCTCTATGTCTCCGATGATGCCGGCGCCACCTGGAAGCTCATCAACGAAGATCGCACCATGCGGCAGCGCGCCTTCTACTACAGCCGTGTGTATGCCGACCCCAAGGCCAAAGACACCGTCTACGTCCTCAACACCGCCATGTTCCGGTCGACCGACGGCGGAAAGACCTTCCGCACCATTCAGGCGCCGCACGGCGACCACCACGACCTCTGGATCGACCCCACCAACCCCCTCCGCATGGTCAACAGCAACGATGGCGGCGGCAACGTCTCTATTAACGGCGGCCAGACGTGGACCGGACAGCAGTACGCCACCGCGCAGCTCTACCACGTCGCCGTGACCAACGAAATCCCCTACCACGTCTGCGGCGCGCAGCAGGACAGCTCCACCATTTGTACGCCCAGCACGGCCGGCGGCGGACGCGGTGGCGGTGGCGGAGGCGGCGGACGCGGCGCAGCCAACACCTACGGCGTAGGCGGCGGCGAGAGCGGCTATATCGCAACCGATCCGCGCAATCCCAACATCTTTTTCGCCGGCAGCCAGGGCGCCCTGCTCACCCGCTTCGACCGGCGCACCAACTACAGCAAGGACGTCCAGGTCTACCCGCTCTTCTTCTCCGGCGAAAGCGCCGGATCGCTGCCTGAGCGCTGGCAGTGGACCTACCCGATCGTGTTTTCGCCCGTCAACCCGGACATCTTATATACCTCGTCGCAGCATCTCTGGAAGACCGTCGACGACGGCCACTCCTGGACGCGCATCTCCGACGACCTGACGCGCGGCGACCCGAAAACGCTGGGCGATTCCGGCGGCCCTATCACGCACGACCAGAACGGCCCCGAAATCTACGGCACCATCTTCACCATCGCCCCGTCCCGTAAAGACGTGAACACCATCTGGACCGGCTCCGACGACGGCCTGGTCTACATCACCCGCGACGGCAACGCCAAGACGCCGCATTGGGCCAAGATCACGCCGCCCGGTATGCCCGATTTCGGGCGCGTCAGCCTCATCGACGCATCGCCGCACAATCCCGGCGCGGCCTACGTGGCCGTGAAGAACTACCAGAATGACGACCGCAAGCCCTATCTCTTTAAGACCGCCGACTACGGCAAGACGTGGACCAAAATAGTCACCGGCATCCCCGAGAACGACTTCGTGCACGCCGTCCGCGAAGATCCCGTTCGCCAGGGCCTGCTCTTCGCCGGCACTGAACACGGCATCTATGTCTCGTTCGACGATGGCGCGCAGTGGCAATCCCTGTCGCTCAATCTGCCCGACGTTCAGGTTTCCGATATCGTTATCCAGGGCAACGACGTGGTCATCGCCACCCACGGCCGCTCCTTCTATGTGCTCGACGACATCAGCCCGCTGCGGCAGTTGAAGCCCACGCTGGTCAGTGAGGACCTCCACCTCTTCGCGCCTCCCAAGGCGGAACGCAACGTGAGCACCGCGCGCATCGACTACTACCTGGCGAAGCCCGCCGAGAAGGTCACCATCGATATTCTTGACGCCAAGGGCCAGGTGATTCGCACGTTCAGCGGTACGCCCAACGATCAGGCGGGCGGACGCGGACGCGGCGGGCGTGGTCGCGGTGGCGCAGGCGCGGGTGGCGCCGATACTGCCGCCGCCGAGCCCGGTGCGGGCGGCGACCCCGGCGCCGAAGGCGACTTCGCAGGTGGCGGCGGAGGTGGTGGTGGTGGTCGCGGCGGGCGCGGTGGTGTGGTGAACGCTCCCGATAAGGCGGGGCTCAATCGCTTCACCTGGGATATGCGCTATCCGCCGGCGAAGACGTTTGAGGGCATGGTCCTGTGGAGCGGCAACACGCAGGGGCCCGAAGCGGTCCCCGGCACGTATCAGGTCCGCCTCACCGCCGATGGCAAGACCGCCACCGAGAAGCTCATTCTCGAAAAGGACCCGCGCCTCGACAGCGTTACCATCGCCGACCTCGCCGAGCAGTTTTCGCTGGCGCTCAAAATTCGCGACGATCTCACGCAATCCAATGAAATCGTCATCCTCATTCGAGAGCTCAAGCGGCAAATGGACGACCGCCTCAAGGAGAATAGCGATGCCGCGCTGAAGGCGTCGCTCGATTCTTTCCGCGACAAGCTGACCGTCATCGAGGAAGAGGTCTACCAGGTACGGAATCGCAGCGGCCAGGACCCGCTCAATTTTCCCATCAAGCTGAATAACAAGATCGCCGCCCTGGGGTCGAGCATCGAGCATGGCGATGGCAAACCGACCACCGCGTCGTACGATGTCTACAAGCTGCTGAACCAGAAGCTGGCCGAACAGCAGAGTAAGCTCGATGCGCTGCTGAAATCTTCGCTGCCGTCGGTAAACAAGGAACTGACGAGCCGCTCGCTGAAGGAATTAGTGCCGACGAAGACGGAGACGCCGGCGCCCCGCGCCGCGGCGGCCGCTCCTCCAGGGCAATAGCGGGAGCTACGGGCGACGGCAGGCCGCGGTATGTCCAATCTTTCGGCCTGCTTGTCGCCGCATCCGTCCCGTTCGTCAAAACCCGCGCCGCCACATTTACCCTGGGGTAAGCTATGGGGTACGCTGAACGTAGCTTGCGATGACAGCCGATTCTCATAGGGTGGTCCGCCGCTATGCGGCATTGTTCCTCGCCTGGACTTTCATCGGCCTGTTCCTGTTCAGCCAGGGCTTAGTTCAGAAAATCGCGTCTCACGATCCCACCCCCTGGTGGCACCACCTCACCGGCTGGATGGCCGGTGTCTGGATGTGGTGCCTGCTCACGCCGGTTGTCCTGTGGCTGGGAAAACGCTTCCCGCTGAAGCGCGGCTTCCTCACGCGCCGCATCGCCTTCCACCTGGTGATGTGCTGTCTCGTGTCGTTCTTCGAACTGGCGGTGGAGGCCGCCGTGCTGCGCGGAGTCCACGTCTTTCCCACCATCATGACCAGCTATGTGGCTACGCTGGCGCTCCTCTGGATCATCGGCTTCCATCAGGGCCTCTTGACCTATTGGAGCATTCTCGGTATCCAATACGCGTGGGGCTGGTATCGGCGCTACGAAGACGGCCGGCGCGAAGCTCTGCGCCTGGAACTCCGCTCGTCCGAGCTTGAGAAACAGCTTGTTCAGGCGCATCTGAGCGCCCTCAGGGCGCAGCTCCAGCCGCATTTCCTCTTCAATACCCTCAACACCGTCATGGTGCTGGTGCGGCAGCAAAAAGGCCGCGAGGCCGAGGAAATGCTGGCCCGGCTCAGCGATCTCTTGCGTGCGGTGCTCGAGGACGCGGAGCAGCAGGAGGTTCCGTTAAGCCGCGAGTTGGAGCACCTGCAACTGTACCTTTCTATCGAGCAGGTGCGGTTTCAGGACCGGCTGCGCGTCGCAGTGGACGTGGACCCGGAAATCCTGGACGCGGCGGTGCCCTCCATGTCCCTCCAGCCCATCGTAGAGAACGCGATCCGGCACGGCATCGGGCGCAGTTCGTCCGCCGGTGCCATCGGCATCGGCGCCTCCCTGGAGAATGGCAAACTCGAAATCCGCGTATGCGACGATGGCCCCGGTCTCGACCCGGCCAATAGCGGTGCGGCCCGGGGAATCGGCATCGCCAATACGCGCGCCCGTCTCGCCCGGCTGTACGGCGATGCGGCGCAACTGCGGGTGGAGAACGGGGAGAACAGCGGCGTGGTCGCCACCATGATTCTGCCGCATCGCATCTTGCGGCCTCCCTCCGCGCCACAGACGAAGGAGCCCCATGCCGCTCACAGTCCTGTTGGTTGACGACGAGCCTCTGGCGCGCGAGGGGCTGCGGATGCTGCTGGCCTTCGACCCCGATGTCGCCACCATTCTCGAGGCCAGAAACGGACACGAGGCCGTCACCGCCATCCGCGGCCAGCGTCCGGACCTGGTCTTTCTCGACGTCCAGATGCCGGAAATGGACGGCTTTCAGGTGGTGCGTGAAGTGGGCGCGCAGATGCCCGCCGTGGTTTTCGTCACGGCGCACGACAAGTACGCCATCCAGGCATTCGAAATCAACGCCATCGATTACCTGTTGAAGCCCATCACCGAAGAACGATTCGCCAAGGCGCTGGCGCGCGTAAAGGGCCGGCTGGGGTCCAAGACCGCGGACGAGACCAGCCGGCAGATCCTCTACCTTCTGGAGACCGTCGCGGCGCCCAGACGATATGTGAAGCGCCTGGCGGTACATGCGGCCGGCAAGACGCTCTTCGTAGAAGTCGCCGAGATCGAGTGGATCGAAGCCGAACAGAATTATGTCCAGGTGCATGCCGGCCGCGCGGCTCACCTGTTGCACGTCACCATGACCGCGCTGGAGAAGTCCCTCGATCCGGAAATGTTTCTGCGCATTCACCGTTCCGCCATCGTCAACGTCGGCCGCATCGCCGCGCTTCAGCCTGCCATGCACGGCGAGTACGTGGTGACGCTCTCGAGCGGCGTGCGGCTGCAATCGGGCCGCATGTATAGCGAGAAGTTGAAGGCCCTGGCGGCGAATCCGTTCTGAGCGGCGCGGACGTTTGGTCACCTGGTTTGTCCATCTCGTCAAAATCGGCTTCACGAATTGCCGGAATACCCGCACACTCGGAATTGCCATGGACAGTCAATGCGTCGCGGAACTTTCCGGAGTCACCAAGCGATTCGGAAAAATCGTCGCTTTAGATGAGCTCTCGCTCGCCGTTCGGAACGGCCAACTTTTCGCCTTGCTCGGTCCCAACGGGGCGGGCAAAACTACTGCCATCTCGCTGTTCCTGGGGCTCTACCAGCCGGACAGCGGATCGGCAACCCTGTTCGGCTGCTCGCCTCAGTCCATCGACGTTCGCCGGCGCATCGGTGTCATGATGCAGGAGGCGGCGCTGGCTCCCGACCTGCGCGTCGGCGAGCAAATCGACCTGGTGGCCAGCTATTATCCCGACCCCCTTTCGCCCCAAGCCGCCATGGAGTTGACCGGCATCGCCGAGTTGGGCCGTCGCCCGTACGGCAAGCTCTCCGGCGGGCAGAAGCGGCAGACACAATTCGCCATGGCCCTGGTGGGACGCCCCAGCCTGCTGTTCCTCGATGAGCCCACCGCCGGTCTCGACGTGCAGGCGCGGGAAATCGTCTGGGGCACCGTCCGGCGCCTGGTCGCCGACGGCTGCTCCATCGTCCTTACCACCCATTACCTGGAAGAAGCGGAAGCTCTGGCGGACCGTGTGGCTGTCATCGGTAAGGGCCGCCTGCTTGCCAGCGGCACGGTCGACGACATGCGCGCGCTGGTGGTCCGCAAGCGCATCGCGTGCCGCACCAGCCTGACTCCCGAGCAGGTTCGATGCTGGCCCGACGTGCAGACGGTCGCCGCGGACCGCCAGGGCCTGCGCATCACCACTACCAACGCGGAAAACGTAGTGCGCAGGCTGCTGGCGGCCGATGACGACCTTCAGGAACTCGAAATCGAGCGCGCACGCCTCGCCGAAGCCTTCACCGAACTGACACAGGAGGTCGCCCAATGAGTCCCACGCTTGTCTCCATGACGCAGCGGCGAGTCTTGCGTGCGTATGCCACAGAAGCGAAATACGAGTCCGTACGGATGCTGCGTACGCCGGCGTTCGCGGGTCCTTTTCTGCTGCTCCCGGCCGGCCTGTATCTGCTGTTGGGCACGTTTCTATTCGGCGATGCCGTCGCCAAAGATCCGAAAACGGCCCTCTTCATGTTCATGGGCTTCTCGGTGTTCGGCGTGATGGGGCCGGGGATGTTCGGGTTTGGCGTCTCCCTGGCCATGGAACGCGAGCAAGGCTTGCTGCGGCTCAAACGCGCATTGCCCATGCCGTCCGCCGCGCCTTTGCTGGGTAAGCTGGCGATGTCCGCGCTGTTCGTGCTCCTGGTGATGGTCACTATGGTGGCGGCCGCTCCGTTGGGTCACTTCAAAATGACGCTGGCGCAAATGCTGGCCCTTTCGCTGGTCAATATCGCGGGCTCGCTGCCATTTTGCGCATTGGGGCTGTTCATCGGGTCGGTGGCTTCCGTGAAGAGCGCGCCGGCGTTCGTCAATCTGCTCTATCTGCCGATGATTTACCTCTCGGGGATTTTGATTCCCCTGCCGGCGTCGGTGAAATGGATCGCGCTTTTCTCGCCGGCCTATCACCTCGAACAAGTCGCGCTAGCGGCTATCGGTGCGTCCCACGAGGGCGTCCCGGCACTGCACACGGCGTTTCTTGCGGCGGTCACACTGGTCTTCAGCGCATGGGCCGTCCGGCGGCTGAAACGGCCGGTATAGGAGATTTTATGAGCACAACCAACGTCGCGCCCGTTCGCCCGGCTACCGGTCAAACCGGCAGTCCGGCACCCACGTACGTCAACCCTATCGGCTATCTGCGAGCCTTCCTCGTGGTTCTGGTGGTAGCGCATCATGCCGCGCTGGCCTACTATCCCTATGCGCCACCGGTAGCGTCGTCGCTCGCAGCCGTGCCTCGATGGTGGCAGGCGTTTCCGGTGGTCGATCCGCACCAATGGGGCGCGGCCTCCCTGTTCGTCGGATTCAACGACACGTTTTTCATGTCGCTCCTCTTTTTCCTGTCCGGACTGTTTGTGCGCAGCAGTCTCCGCCGCAAAGGAGTCGCGGCCTTCCTGCGTGACCGCCTGCTCAGGCTGGGGCTTCCATTCCTCGTGATGTTGGCGGTGGTCGCGCCGCTGGCCTATTACCCCACGTATCTCCAGATACGGGGGCACGAAGGTGTG
>CAZARO010000077.1:0-10893 GCA_964487165.1 uncultured Solibacteraceae bacterium
GACCACTCCCTTACGGTCGCGGCTCAGTAAGAAGTCTCGTGGAATCAGCGAGGTGCTACAGAGCCGCGCGCGTCAGCAAGCCGTCTTTGGCAATCGACGGTAATTTTGCGCCAGAAAGTAACTAAGGTCTGTGTCGGAGGGTGGCGCTGGTGTTTCCGCTACCGGAGCCCTAGCTTTCGCTTACTCGAGGTCCAAATAGTCCAGTCAGCGAAACTAATCACGCAGTATAGGGCCAGAGTTACTAGCCCTCCCGGATATCCCGCGTTTGCGACGCTGTGAATCCACGCAGTCAGGAGAATGGACCTGGACTTATAGTAAACGTACCCGAAGAACAGGCCTCCAAGAAAGATGCCCCCCACAAGTTGGGAGAAGGATTTGGAAGTTATATGAGGGATCGACCAAAGTGCCGAACTAGCCACTATTGCCCAGAACACCTTATTCTCGACGCCCTCCAGTAGCAGGATAAACCTGTCAATCGCGATCGCCCGGAAGGCGAGTTCTTCCATGAAAGCGCCCACCGCGCCCCACACGAAGCTATCGGTTGGGGAGAGGACGAATTTGCCGCTGATCAAGAGACAAACGTGAATGACCGCGACCACGCCCAGCGACGCCACACCACCGAGGTTGAATGAAAGGCCGTATGCCGCGGGCCTGCGCTGCTGCCAGATCAGCGAATAGACGATCGGTCCCGCGACGGACGCCCATATGAAGATAGACAATAAGCCCCGGAATGGCCCGTCTGAGTAAGTGGGGTCGTGCCCGACAAAATAGTTATCCAGAAGGCTGACGATGCTCCAGCCGCCTATGATCAGGAGTAGCAGCCGGTCACAGAATTGCAGTCTTCGAAAGCGCGTACCGATGCCGGGACTCATTCCGACGCACTATCTCTACCATAGCGCGCATCGGCCGCCGGCCAGCCTTCTCGGGTTGACGCCTTACCTAAAGCGGCGTATAGTTGGGTAGAAAACTTACCCGAAAGCCGCCCACTATGTTCCGCCGCCGCAAAGACCAGGACTTCGCCGCCGAGATTCAGGCGCATCTCGACCTGGAAACCGACCGCCTTCGCGAGGAAGGCCACGCCGGCGTGGATGCCCGCCGCTCCTTCGGCAACGTGGCCGCCGCTCAGGAGCGCTTCTACGAGAGCCGCCGCTTCCTGTGGATGGAGCACCTTTGGCGGGACGTCCGCTACGCCATCGGCACGCTGCGGCACTCCCCGGCATTCGCGGCGGCGGCCATCGTCAGCTTGGCGCTTGGCATCGGCGCTAACACCGCCATCTTCAGCGCCATCGACGAGATTCTGCTCCGGCCGCTGGCCGTTCCGCAACCCCACCAGTTGGCACAAGTCTACAGCTTCAATCGCAAGACTGCGACCTACGTCTCCTCCTCGTATCCCGATTACGCCGACTTCCGCCGCCGCGCCCAATCCTTCCAGCAGCTCTCGGCCTACGTGCGCCTGCCGCTCAATGTCGAACTGGGCGGCCAGGGTACCGAGAGAATCACCGTCGAGGCGGTGTCCGACAATTACTTCGACATGCTGCGGATTCCGCCGCTTGCCGGCCGGACCCTGCGCGCCGAAGACGACCTGCCCGGTGCGCCCCCGGCGGCGATGGTGAGCGAGGAGCTTTGGCGCACGCGCTTCCATGCCGCGCCGGGGGTCGCCGGCGCGACCATCCGCATCGAAGGCTACCCGTTCACGGTGGCCGGCGTGGTGCCGAACCGGCTCGGCGGGATGAACCTGAATTGGGCCACGCCGCCGCGGCTTTGGATCCCTCTCCACACTACCCCACTGGTGTTGCCGGCCTTCGGCGCCGCCAACGTCTTCGACAATCGCGCGGTCCTCTGGCTGGTGCTCACGGGGCGCCTGAAATCCGGAGTGTCGACGGCCGGGGCGCAGGCGGAATTGCAGACCGTCGCGGCGAGGATCGCGCAGACCGATGCCTCCGCCAACCGCGATTTCACCGCCATGGTGTTTCCGCTCAGCCGCTCCAAGTTCTGGCCGTCGTACCGCACCGCCATCACCAACTCGCTGGCGGCATTCGGCGTGGCATGCGGACTGGTGCTGTTACTGGCGTGCGCCAATGTGTCGAACCTGCTGCTGGAGCGGGCCCTCAGCCGCCGCCGCGAATTCGCCGTGCGACTGGCTATCGGAGCCGGCCGGTCGCGCCTGGTGCGCCAGTTACTCACCGAGAGCCTGACGCTGGCCGTCCCCAGTTGCGCCGCCGCGCTTCTGGTGGCGCAGGGCCTCATGAAGCTGCTGCTGCGCTTCCCCAACGCGCTCGGCCTGCCGCTGTCGCTCGATCTCACGGTGGAAGCGCGCGCCCTGCTGTTCTGCGTCGCGCTCTCGCTTGCGACCACGGTGCTGTTCGGATTGGCGCCCGCGCTGCAGGCCACGCAGCCCGAAATCCTGCCGTCATTGAAGCAGTCCGGCAATGCTCTTTCGGGCGCCGGCCGCGATTGGTTTCGCGGCTCGCTCGTGATGTTGCAGGTGGCGCTTTCCACGGTTCTTCTCATCTGCGGCGGCCTGTACGGGCGGAGCCTCGCGAGGGCCTATTCCGCCGATCTCGGTTTTCGCAGCGCCAACTTGCTGACCGCCGAGTTCGGCATGGGCGGTCCGGGGCCCGAGGCAGCGCAGCGGCTGCAGAACTCCCAGCGGGCGCTGCTGCGCGAACTCGCGGCGGTGCCCGGCATCGTGTCGGCCACCACGTCTTCCCGCCAGATTCTCGATCCCACGCACTCCCAGGCGCAGGTGGATTCCGGCGACGGGCCGGCGTCCGCGATTTCGGTGGATCGCGAATCCATCGGGCCCGATTATCTCGCCACCATGGGGATCGGGCTCGCCAGCGGACGCGATTTCAATGGGCGTGACGACGCCACTACCGGGCCAGTCGCCATCGTCAACCGGACGCTGGCCGCCAGGCTATGGCCCGGCGGCGCCGCCATCGGCCGCACGGTCTATCTGCGTAAGAAAGCGGGTGCTGCGATGCCGCTCACCGTCGTAGGGATCGCGCAGGACGCCAGGTACGGCTCCGTTTGGGAAGAACCGCAGCCGCACCTGTACCTGGCGGGCTGGCAATCCGGAACGCCCGCCGAATTTATCGCCGTGCGGACCCGTCTAAAGCCGGCGGAACTGGCGGCGGCGGTGCGCCAACCCTGGGGCCGGTTGGAGCCATCCGCGTCGCTCTACGATTTTCAAACCGCCGATGAGCGGGTCAGCCTGTTCCTTACCCCGCAGAGGGTGGCGGCTGGTATTTTCGGAGCGTTCGGGCTGCTGGCCATCGCGCTTGCCTCGGTTGGCCTGTACAGCCTGGTGGCCTACTCGGTGCTGCAACAGAAGCGCGAGATCGGCATCCGCATCGCAATCGGAGCGCAGCCCCGATCGGTGCTGGCGGCGATCCTCAAGAATTCCATGCGGCTGACCGCGGCCGGCCTGTTGCTGGGCGGCGCCGGCAGCCTGCTGCTGATGCGCTTCCTCGCGACCCAGGTAAAGGAGGTCTCGCCATACGACGGCCAGACGTACCTTCTGGTGGCCCTGGTGCTGATGTCGGTCACCTTCGTGGCGGCGCTCATTCCCGCCCGCCGCGCCATGCGGGTCGACCCAGCGCTCGCGCTGCGGGCGGATTGAGAAGGGAAGCATCATCCCAGGGCGGAAGGAGCTCAGCGATAAATGTCCGACCGATGGCGAGCTCGGACCACTGTAATTTCATCCGGCGTGATCGTAAAGATGACGCGGTAATCCCCGACTCGAATTCGAAAATGGCCTTGCCATTGGCCCGCAAGCGCCCTGACATCGCCGGCTCCGGATTCTCCATATTCGGTCAGCGCAAGGAGGATTCGAATCGCGTTTTCTCGGTCGATGGCCCGCAGTTCAGCCCGAGCCGACTCCGACCAAATGAACTTCATCGCAAACCGAATTCTCTGAGAATCTCGTCGTGCGAAATCACCTTTCCTTCGCGGACATCTTCACGCGCTCGAGTGATAGCGACGGCGTCACCTTCCGTGACACGCTCGTCGTCCGGTGCTGCGGATAAGGCTCCCCGATAAGCCGGGTTGACCGCCAGGTACTCCAAGAAACGCTTGGCGGCCGGCAGTTCCTCTTCCGGAATCCGATCTACGAGATCATGAAGGGTGTCGCGGCTCATGGAAGCTCCTGACTTTAGCGTACTGCATAGAGTTCGCTCGCACCAATCCTTACGGATTCTCAGCTATCTATCACTCCCGCGCGGGCAATGGCGATCAGCGCCAGTCTTGATAGCACCGTTTACATCTTCAAGGTGCAGAAGCCGCCGCGATCCAAATGGGCATTCTGGCGGTGGGTTGGTGTCGTAAAGGTGCGGTCGTGAGAGCCGTGCGGCCATGCAACCGACTATTCCGAAAATTGCTTTATCCTTACAGCACGCCCATCGGGAAAAACTGCGCGGATCTCCAAGTCCGCGCCGATGGCTTGAAGATAGCTGGCGAGAGTGCTGACATACATGTCGGTACGCCTTTCCAGTTTGGAAACGTCGCCCTGTCCCATATGCAACTCTCCGGCAATTTTGGTTTGGGTCAACTCACGCGCCTTCCGAAGTTCGTGGAGCGACATCTCGTCCATCAGGCGGCGACGCTCAGCCTCGCTCGCTGCCTTTGCTTCAGCGGACATCCTGGCCTGGAGTTCCCGAAAGTTCCTAGCCATCTTTTACGTCCTCCTTCTCAATCGCCTTCAAATGGAGGTCGAACAATCGATCTCCCAGAGGCACGTTCGTCTCATACCAGCGGTCGTCGCCAGTTTTGTCCCCGCCAACCAGGAGGATCGCAGTGCGCCGCGGATCGAAAGCGTACAAGATCCGTAAGGGGTCGCCGCCGGCTTGCGCACGCAGTTCCCGCATCTCAGGAGAGCGGGACGTTGTCCTGCGAACTAAGGGAACCTAAGATTCGGACCGTGCTCCATCAGGAGACCAACCCGAGCATCGACCTTTCCCTGTTCCGATTCGGATAGGAGGTTCCACCATCGTCCGAACTCATCCGTGAATTAGACCTCCCACGTCACAATCTCAATATAGCATAGCTTCCATATTGATCGTATGCAATATGCGGAGGGCTGACGGGGCGCTATGTCCGCGACGCGGATGTGGAGCGCCGCCCCCTCTCGCTCCGGCTTATCCCTTCCCTGCCGGCAAAAACCGCTTGATGAAATTCGTATCCAACCGCCCCGCCTGAAAATCTTCATCCGCCATGATCTTCAAATGCAGCGGAATCGACGTGTGGATTCCCTCCACGATGAACATCTCCAGCGCCCGCCGCATGCGATCGATGGCTTCGCCGCGATCGCTGCCGTACGTGATCAGCTTGGCCACCAGCGAATCGTAATACGGCGGAACCACGCAATCGGTGTACGCCCAGGTATCCACGCGCACGCCGATTCCGCCGGGCAGATGAAAACCGGTGATCCGGCCCGGCGATGGCACAAACGTCTCGGGATTTTCAGCGTTGATGCGGCATTCGATGGCGTGGCCGCGCATCTCGACCGGCCCGGGGAGAATGTCGGCGAGCCGCTCGCCCTGCGCGATGCGGATCTGGCTCTTCACAATGTCGATGCCGGTCACGAACTCCGTCACCGGATGCTCCACCTGCACGCGCGCGTTGACTTCGATGAAGTAGAGCTTGCCGGTTTCGTCCATGAGAAACTCCACCGTGCCGGCATTGGTGTAACCCGCGGCGGGAATCGCCCGGCGCAGCGCCGCCGACATCTCCGCGCGCAGAACATCATTCATGGCCGGCGAGGGCGACTCCTCCAACAGCTTCTGATGGCGCCGCTGGATGCTGCAATCGCGCTCGCCCAGAATCTCCACGGTGCCATGCTCGTCGGCCAGAATCTGAAACTCGATGTGGCGCGGTGCGCCGATATACTTCTCCAAATATAGGTCGGCCGAACTGAAAGCGGCGCCAGCCTCGCTCTGCGCCTGCGCGAAGAGGGGCGTCAGATCCTCCGGCCGGGTGACTATGCGCATGCCGCGTCCGCCGCCGCCCGCGGAAGCCTTGAGGATCACCGGGTAGCCGATCTCCTCCGCGATTTCCAGGCCCTCCTCGGGCGTCTTCAGCGCGCCCGGCGACCCGGGCAGCACCGGCACACCCATCTCGCGCATGTACGCGCGGGCGCGCTCCTTGATCCCCATCATGCGGATCACGTCGGGCCGCGGGCCGATAAACTTGACGCCCGAAGCTTCGCACACCTCCGCGAAAGCGGCATTCTCGCTCAGAAATCCGTAGCCCGGATGGATGGCATCCACGTCGGTAATCTCGGCCGCGCTGATGATGGAGGGGATGTCCAGGTAGCTGCGCGCGCTTTTGGCCGGCCCGATGCAAATCGCCTGGTCGGCAAACCGTACATGCGCGCTGTAACGGTCGGGTTCGGAATAAACCGCCACGGTCTGGATTCCCAATTCCTTGCAAGCGCTGATTACGCGGACGGCGATCTCTCCCCGGTTGGCGATGAGGATCTTCTTAAACGGCGCGGACGGCAAATAGAGCCTCCCCGTACTCCACCGGCTGCCCGTTCATAACCAGCTTGCTCTCGAGGATGCCCGAAGTTTCGGCTTCGATCTCGTTCATGAGCTTCATGGACTCGATGATGCACAGCACCTTGCCGGGTTGGACGCGTTCTCCCACACGAACGAACGGCGGAGCGCCCGGCGAGGCCGATTCATAGAACGTGCCCACGATGGGCGATTTGACCAGCACCAGATTGGGGTCGGCCGGTTTCTCTTTGGGTGACTCGTGGGCCGGCGCCGGCGGAGGAACGGGCCCTGACGGAGCCTGCGCGGCAGGCGGAGCGCCCGCTGGCGTAGCGGCGTACCCGGAGTGAGTCACCAGGAATTCCTGCGGCGCGGCAAAGGAGGTTCGCCGGATGCGTACACGGTTATCGCCCCGCTGCACTTCCAGTTCGGCGATCCCGGTTTCCGCCGCCAGGTTGATCAGTTCTCGTATTTCGTCTACTGTCACAATGGAATAGCTTAGCAGACGTTAGGGTGACGATTGGGAGCACAGGGAGGGAAATCCCCTATGGGACATCGCTTCACTTCTTCGCCAGTCCCATGTCCTTCCTGAGGCGGCTTACAATAGCGGAGGCGATGCGATCCATTTCCTTCGACGAGGCATCCTTCGGCAGGTCGTATATCGACCAGAGCACCTGGCGCGATTTGGTCCCCACCAGGAATACCGTGCCCCTGCTTCGGCCCACAGAGGAAGTGGCGGGACTATCCAGTTTGTTCGCCGGCTCAAAAAGGGTGCCCTTGGGCGCGTCGATCTTGTCCGCGTCTTTGGGGTCGGGCTTCTCCGCGGGAGGCGCCAGCAAGGCATCCAGCTTCTCCTGCAGAGTCGCACCCACGTGGTCGGTGAAGACCGCGTCGGCCATCTTCGGGTCGGTCACCACCACGAAGACATTTTCACCTGTCAGAACGTTGGCCAGGTACTGCTCCAGCCCGTGGGCCATGGGCATCACGTACACCCGGTGTACCGACCCCAGATCGGCGCCGCTTAATGCCGCGGTGCTACTCGCCAGGAGGAGCGAAACAAGCTTGATCGAGTTCATGATAGTGGCGGCGCACGCAAACGTCTCCGGCGCCTGTTCCATTATGACGCGGCCGGCCGCCAAAAAGTCTGACGCCCAATCGCATGTATAAAGGCCAGTCGATCACGGTCATCATCCCCTGTCTGAATGAGGAAGCGGGAATCGAACAGGTGTTGCGCGCCATGCCGGAGTACGTTGACGAGATTATCGTGGTGGATAACGGCTCTACCGACCGCACGGCGGAGGTGGCCGCTTCCCTGGGCGCCAAAGTGATCACCGAGGAACTGCGCGGCTATGGACGGGCGTACCGGCGCGGCTTTTCCTGCGCCACCAGCGACCTGATAGTCACGCTCGATGGCGATCACAGCTATCCGGTCGACGGCATTTCGTACCTGCTGGAGGCGTTCCTGCACCTGCACGTCGATTTCTTAAACGCCTCGCGTTTCCCGGTGCATGACAGCAGCGCCATGAGCTTCAAACACAAACTGGGCAACCTGGTGCTCTCTCTGGCGACGTCGATATTGTTCTTTCACTGGGTGCGCGATTCGCAGTCGGGGATGTGGGTGCTGCGCCGGTCGATTCTGAAGGAGATGAAGCTGGAAGCCGACGGGATGGCCTTCTCGGAGGAGATCAAGATCGAGGCGTTGCGCCATCCACGGATTCGTTTTGGCGAGATTTCGATTCTCTATTCCACGCGCTTGGGGGAAAAAAAGCTGAACCCGTGGCGCGACGGGATCCACAACCTGGCCTTCCTCGCGAGGAAACGGTTTTTCAGATGAAAGGAAGCGATCAGCGTTCACTTCGAGAAGCCAAGTGGGGCAGGATGGCATCCTGCGGCGGGTTGGTGACCCGCCCGGTCCGCACCATCGATGCAGCGGAAGGCCGATTGCCAATCGGCCGCAGAATGCCATCCTGCCCCACATTAGACGCCCTGTACCAATCATGATTAGCGCCATCGTCCCCGTCTGGAACGGCCGCGAGCTTCTCCTGCGCCTGCTCGATTCTCTCGACGCGCAGACGCAGGCCATCGGCGAGTTGCTGGTGGTGGACAACGGCTCCGCGGATGGCGCTCCTGAGGCCGCCCGCCTGCGCGGCGCGCGTGTGATCCCGATGGGCCGCAATGCCGGCTTCGCCGAGGCCGTCAACCGCGGGATCGCGGAGAGCCGCGGCGAATGGCTGGCCGTGCTGAATTCCGACGTGGTATTGGCCCCCGATTACCTCGCCAAGCTGCTGGCCGCCGCCGAGGCGGGCGGCGCGTGGTTCGCCACTGGCAAGATTCTGGCGGCCGGGTCGGACGACCGCATCGACGGCACCTTTGACGTGATGTGCCGCGGCGGAACTTCGTGGCGTGTGGGTAATGGCCGCCTGGATGGGGCCGCTTTTTCGGCCGGGCGGCAGATCTGGTCGGCGCCTTTCACAGCTGTACTGCTTCGTACTGAAATTTTCCGGCGCGCGGGCCTGCTGGAGAATCGCTTCGAATCGTACCTGGAAGATGTCGAATTCGGCCTGCGATGCGCCGCCCGCGAGCTGGCCGGCATCTACGTGCCCGGCGCGCTGGCCTGGCACCAGGGTAGCGCCGCTCTGGGCCGCTGGCATCCCGAGACGGTGCGCCGCATGGCCCGCAATCAACTCTTCCTGGTGGCCCGTCACTACCCCGGACGCCTGCTGCGGCGCTGGTTCTGGGCCATGGCGGTGGCGCAGATTCTCTGGGGCGGACTGGCGCTGCGCCACGGGGCCGTCATCGGTTGGCTCCGCGGCATCGTCCAGGGGCTGCGTAATTTCGGCGCGGCGCGAAAATCCTGCACGCCTTTCGATGCCAAAGTGCTGGACTCCCTGCTGCGATCCAACGAGCGGCTGATCCGCGACCTGCAAACATCTACCGGCTTCGATTCCTACTGGAGGTTGTACTTCCTGCTGACCGGTGGTGGGGCAAAGTGACACATGGCGGATATCGGCATCGTCATCGTCACTTATAACTCGCGGGAGTACATCGGAGCCTGCCTGGACGCCGCCGTCCGCACGGACGCCGAAGTGGTGGTGGTGGACAACGCCTCCTCCGACGGCACGGTCGAAGAGGTCCATCGCTACCAGGAGCGCCACGGCGTTCGACTTGTGGCCAACCCCACCAACCGGGGCTTCGCGGCCGCCGTCAATCAGGGCTTTTCGGTACTGGAAACCACTTACGTGCTGCTCTTAAATCCCGATGCGGAAGTGGTGGGCGGTTTGGACGCCCTGTGCGCCGCCTGCCGCCTGCCCGGCGCGGCCGGCGCGGGGGGAAAACTGCTGGATTCGCAAGGCCACCCACAGATCGGTTTCATGGCCCGGCAATTGCCGACCGCGCTGGTTCTGGTTTTGGAAGTTCTCTTGCTAAACCGGATCTGGCCGAATAATCCAGCCAACCGGCGATATCGCGGGCTGCAATTGAATTACAATGTGCGGGTTCCTGTGGAGCAGCCGGCGGGGGCGTTTCTGATGGTGCGCAAGGAAGTATGGCGGGAATTGGGCGGCTTCGACGAGAGCTTTTTCCCTCTCTGGTTCGAGGACGTGGATTTCTGCCGCCGCGCGGTGGATCGGGGCCATCAATTGTACTACGTTCCGGAGGCCGTTGCACGGCACCGGGGTGGCTCCTCGATTTCGCAGCTATCAGTAGAGAAACGCCGCGTTTATTGGTATGGTAATCTACTGAGATACTCAGCTAAACACTTCCGCCCGGGGTCATTTCGGGTGGTCTGTCTGGCGGTGGTAACGGGTTCTCTTTTGCGAGGTTGGGGGGAAGCGGTCCTGCATAGGAGTTTCGGACCCCTGGCAGCATACGGGAGAGTCGTGCGGCACGCCGGCCGTTGCTTTTTGTTCGGCTGGGGGGACGGAGCGGTAACGTCTGGCCCCGAATCGTTCAAGGTTCATCAGTAGGGTTCATGAAATGATGTACAAAAAGCTCGGCCTCTCAGGTTCTTGCTCATGGCGCAAAACGACTTCGTCTCGGTCACGGTAGTCACTTATAACAGCGGCCGCTTCATCAAGCGTTGCCTCGAATCGGTGCTCCAGCAGAAGTACCGGCTGAAGGAGGTGATTGTTGTCGACAATGCCTCTACCGACGGCACCATCGACATCCTGGAACAGTTCGAGGACCGCTGCAGCGTCTACTATAACGAGGAGAACATCGGTTTCGCCGCCGCGCAGAATCAGGCCATCAAACTTTCCAACGGCGATTGGGTTCTGACTTTGAACCCCGACGTCCTGCTGCTCCCCAACTTTATTCAGGCGCTGGTGGACGCCGGCCAACTCGACTCCCACATCGGCGCGGTGTGCGGCAAGCTGCTTACCATGACGTCGCATTTCGAGATCCC
>CAZARO010000078.1:0-10801 GCA_964487165.1 uncultured Solibacteraceae bacterium
CCCAGCTTTCCGGCAATGTAAGTGACATTGGGATGGCATCCTGCGGACCGATTGGCAATCGGTCCAGCCGGGCGCAAGCCCGGCCTTACAGGCGAACTCCGCTCGCCCGGGCGGGTTACCAACCCGCCGCAGGATTCCATCCTGCCCCACTTATGCCGATTTACCTGGCCGGCGCGGCCGGCGGCCCCACGTAGCGATAGTGCCCGAAGCCCAGGACAAGGTAGCCGATGCCGTTCAATAAAAAGAGCAGCACCACGCCGAAGGCCGTGCTCTGGCCGAATGACTTCGCGATTCCGATAGCCACCAAGATCGCGGCCACGATGTTGACAAACGGAATCAGGAACAGAATCAGCCACCAACCAGGCTTGCCCGCGATTTTACACATAACGTACAAGTTATAAAACGGCACCAGGCAAGCCCAGCCTGGCCGGCCGGCTTTGGTAAACACTTTCCACATTCCCGCGATGAACACCACCAGGATTGCCAGGAACACGAGTAGCATCGTGCCCCCCAGCGCAAATAATCCGCCCCCAATTGCCTGCGGGGCTAAGTCATTCTGGAATAACACTGCTGGTATGGTTGTCATAAAGTTAGTCTCCTGCCACTTCACTGGATTACCTTGAGCTGTGCGGCGGCGCTGCTGCTATCCCCCACCGTCACTACAACGGGCTGCGATCCCAACGGAACGTTTTGCGGAATCGTGAAGTTGATCTGCGTAACGCCCACCAGGTAGTACGGAATACCGACGAAGTCCGGCGTTACCGGCACCCCTCCCACGGTCAGCGAATACGCCAATCGCGGCGACGGCAACTGGTCCACAGGGGTGCTGAGGGACGGACTGGCGCCCGTGGCGAGTACCGGAGCGACGTCCCCCTCCCCGGTAATAAAGAGCGTCAGCGTCTGGCCGAGGTGCCCGCTCGCGGCCGGAACCAGCACGCCGCCGGAACCCACAAAGATGCCCGGGGCCGAGTCGGAAACATCGAAAGAATACGATGCCGCCTGGCCATTATTGTTGACGTTCAAAATGGCGGTTCCAACGGGAGTCTCGTAGGGCAGCTGGATATTCAATTGTCCCTGCGATGCATAGTAGAACGGCGCCGGCACGCCGTTCACGGTCGCCGTCACACCGCCCAGAGTGAGCGGCAGGGGAAGGGTCGACGCAATTTGGGGGGCCGAGTTGGTCAGCTCCGTGCCGAACACGCTCATCACCATCCCCGGAGCAGCAGCCTGCTGGAACGACGCACCATTGGTCACGCCGGCGATGGTGGTGGTCGAAGACAATCCGTTGGACAAGGTCACCGGAACGTTGACGAACTGCGGCATGGTGTTTACCGCCTGGAAGACTAAGGCGGCGAGATAGGAGCCGTTCGCCAGACCCGCCGCCGAAGCCTTCACCGTCACCGTCGCCGGGCCGGTGCCGGATAACGGGCTGACGGTCAGCCAACTGGTCCGCTGGTTCGCCGGGAATACGGACAGAGCCCATGGTTGTCCCGCCGGAACAGTTACCTGTAGGGTGGTCGACGCCGACTTGCCGGAGGCAACCGAGAGGTTCACACTATCGCGCGAGGTCGAAAGTTTGCCGGGGCTCTGCGTCGGGTTCTGGAATGATACCGACAGGGTCGTGGTGACAGCGTTTCCTTGGCTGTCGACGCCATCGATTTCGTAGTCCAGAGTTTGCGATGCGTCCATCGCCCAGCAAATGTCCGCCTGCAGCGTGCCCAGGGGCGCGAGCCGCCAGGAGCCGAACCAGTACTGGATGTTGGCGCTGTCGTCAGAGCCGCCGTCGAAGAAATTCGTCAGGTAGACTTCGTAGCCGTTCATTTCCTGCAGATTGAGTTCCTGGTAGTACGGATAGTCCGGCGAGCAGACGCTGTTGTTCGGGTTCATGACGGCGACAGCCGGCGAACTGGAAAGAACCATCGACGCTGAAAACTGCGGGCCATAGAAGGGCACGGAAATCTGCTGGCTCCATTTCACGCCGCTGGCATCGACGCCGGAAAACGCGAAGACCAACGTCGCGGGTACGCTGTCGAGTTGCGATCGCAGGGACGCCGACAACGACCCGTTCGCGGGCAGACTGGCGCTGCCAAAGAACGAGACGATACTGGACGAATAATCGGAGTCGCCAATCGAGAATCCGGTCAAGGTTGTAGCCACTCCGGAAATCTCCGTGAGGTTGACGGTATAGAACCAGGAATAGCCATCCTCATCGGGCTGCTGTTGGTACACCGGATCCGGAGTTACCGAGGGGATCACGGCGGATGCCGTAGTGGGAACCGTGACGGTGACCGTGACCGTCGCCGAGGAAGGACTGAATCCCGTACTCCCACTGAAGGAGGCCATGATTTTGTTAGTTCCAACCGCCAACTGGTTCGCCGCGATCGTGATGGAAGCGGCTGCTGTTCCTCCGGAGCCGGCGAGATTCGCGTCTCCCAGAGTCGTGGAGCCGGCCGAGAAGTTCACTGACCCGGCCGGGGTGGATGTACCGGTCTTGGCCTTCACCGTGGCCGTGATTTTCAGCGATGCAGTCACGGCAATGCTTGTGGGGCTCGCGGCTACCGTAGTGGTAGTGGCGGCCGGAGGCAGTGCGCTCCATTGCGTCACCAGCTTATAGACGTCGGCCGAGCCCAACCCACTGGCCTGGTCGTAGCCCGGACCGGCGGAATAACCCAGCGTCCCGTTCGGGCAATCCGGCGTGCCTGCCTGGCAGGGGACAATGTTGCTGCCTACGGTTATGTCGTGGAAGATACCGGGGGTGGTCTGTGCGAGCGTATAGAGCATCGGATTGACGTTGCCCAGGCCAGGCGTAGATTGCGCGCCGCTGGAGACCTGATACTGATTCAGCAACGCCAGAATACCGGCAAATATGGGCGTCGAAATAGAGGTCCCGCCTTCGCAACACTGAACTTCTCCGTTAGCCGCGTACCAGAAGCCGTCATGATGCGCCGATGCGGCAAAGGAGATATCCGGGACGTCGCGATACTGGTCATCGGGCACGCCGGGACCGGTTTGCCACGCCGGCTTCGCATAGTACATGCTTGCCCCACCGCCGCCGGACCAAAGCTCAATACTGCCGGAAGTGCTGGACGAATCGTTCCACGCCTTCTCCGGGATGTAGCCGAGTGCCGAGGAGCGATCGGGGTTGTTGGACGAGTTCCAGTAGTTGCCCGATCCCTCATTGAGCTCCGTGCCGCCCACTCCGGTCACCTCTGGAATGGAGCTCGGGGAGCCGACGGCGAGACCGTATTGCGCCAGGCTGCCCGATTTGGGGTCGCAGCCCGCCGCGCCCGTGTCTCCGGCAGCGGCGAGCCACGTGATTCCTTCCGCGTTGGCCTTCTGGGCTTCCGCCTGGTTGGCGCTCGCGCTAGCACTGCCGCTGGATAACTTGGGCTCGCAGCGAAGGAAGCTGTAGGTAACTATCGGCGCCAGGTTCTGATCGATGGCGTAGTACGCCGAGGTCGAAGCGCTAGACGAGTAAACGAAAATCAACGACGCATTCGGAGCCATGGCGCCGGACCACTCGAGGTCGATATGGGCTTCACAACACGCCACCGCTGGAGCTGTTGCCCCAGGGACAAGCAGCTTTTGCGGATCGTTCTGCGGCAAGCCGTAGTGGCTGCGGAAGAGTGAAACATCGGACATGTCGAGGTCATCCTGGCCGGTCACCGCGATCGTCATTCCGGTGCCGTCGATGCCGTTCGCCCAAAGCTGTGCGATGTCATAGATAATGCCGAGATCTCCCGGCACCAAATAGTGACTCCCGCCGGAACTGGTTTCCGACGGGTGGACGAGTGGCGAGGCTGAAGGCCGCCCGGGCGACTTAGGCCGGAAGTCATCGAGCCCCATGACGGCCAGAGCGAGCGGCTCCAGGGTGGCGGGAATCGCTGGATCTGCCGCGTTCGCATAGTGCGTCTCGCCGTCCAAGCGATACATATGGATTTCAGTGCCGAGGGTCTTCCGCACCTGTCCGGCGGTTCCGGAAAAGAGAATCCAGTTACGGCCCTGGGCCGCGTAGTCGACGGTGAAACCTTCGTTTGTCAGCCAGTCCGAGATTTTCGCCAGATCCGCGCGGCTCGCGCCGAATCGATCGGCGTACTGTTGCGGTGTGAGCCAGCGGTGATAATCGGGCGACGAAGCATCCTGCTGATCGGCGAGCAGCTTCTCCAGCGCGGCTTGCTGGGCCGGCGACTTTTTCAGCACCAGAGTGATTCCGCTTATCCTCAGCGCCGGATCCGCCGGCCCCCGATCGTATTGGGGCTGTGCCTCCGGACTCATATTTCCCTTCAGAATCACCGTCCGGCCGTTGTCGATTTTGTCAACAATGCGATCTTGTTGGGCGCCCAGGTTCCAGGCAAGGAGAACGAGCGCGAGGAGCGTCCCAACCGGCGCTCCGATTTTCTGCCTACTGTTCCTTGATTTCATGTAAGTTCCCCGCGGAGCCACATAAGATACAGCGAGATTTTTGGTAATATCGGGTCATAAACTGGCGAGATAGGATGAGCGCAGAGCTTCGATTTGGCTCCCCAGCCTGTAGGGTGCACGACTAGAAGTAGGAACGGTTGTCGTAAGAGTACGTGCGCGACAACAGCTCTCAATCTCGGCGTGGTCCTTTCGGAGTTCTGAATCCGTGTGAATCCGTGTCCATCCGTGGCCTATTCCGTTATGTTCGCCAAGAAGAATAGGCCACGGATGGACACGGATTCACACAGATAAATATCCCGCAGCATCAACATTTGCCTGGGTTCGCACCAAGGGAAGCCTCGTGGCCCATCGAGATGGGTTGCCCGCAGCTGCATGGTGCCTGGCGTACTGGGTACGCTCCGATTCTGTTTTCGTTGGACACTCGGCCTTGCCTCCACTTTCGTGTCGAGCACCCCGCCTGTAACCCAGTGTCCGCCGATCGAGCCGAATGTCTTACAATAAGCGAGTACTTATGAGCCCGTTCCCCTACCGCCTGGCCGCGCTCGGATTCGCCCTGCTGGCCACCCTCTCTCCGGCCCAGGAAGCGCGGCCGCCGGAGAGTGCCCCTACCGTCATTCGCAGCAACGTTCGCGAAGTTGTCCTGGACGTGGTGGCGCGCCGCAAGAATCTGTCGCTCTCCACCCGGCTGAAGGCATCGGATTTCACCATCACCGAAGACGGCGTGCCGCAGACCATCCGGTCGTTTCGTCTGGTGGGCGGGCGTGAGGCGCGCGTCATCGCTCCACCGTCCGCGCCGTCCGCGCTGGTGGGCGCACCGGCCGCCACCGCCGCCGCGGCCGCGCCCATCTCCACACGCGAGCCGAATTTCGTTTCCATCGTCTTCGATGAGATGGGGCCCGACTCCCGGCAGAACGCGCTCAACGCCGCTACCGATTTCCTCGACCAGGAATTTCAGGACAACACGGAAGCCGCAGTTTTCCACGTGAATCTCCGCCTGAACGCCATCCACGGATTCACTAACGATCGCGCCGCGCTGGCGGCTGCCGTGCGCTCCGCCCTCAACGGCAACGGGGTGGACTTAGCCGCCTCGCCGGGCAACGTCCTGAACGAAACCAATTACACCATCAGCGGCGGCCAGAGCGGCGTCACCGTAAACTCGAGTATCGACCTGACACACGAGCCGGATTTCTCCATGAGTTCCGCGGCATCTAATCCGCTCTCGGAGTCGCAGACGGCGGTGGCCGCGATGGTCACCCAGCAAAGAGGGATGGTGGACGACATCGCCGGCATGAAGACATGGGATGCGCTGCTGCGGATTATCCGTTGGGAGTCCGCTCTGCCCGGCCGCAAGACGGTGCTCTACCTTTCCGAAGGCGTGGTGGACCCGCCCGCCCGGCACGATTTCATTCGCGCGGTGGTCAGCGCCGCCAATCGCGCCCACGTGACGTTCTATTGCATCGACGTCCGCGGCCTGATCATGAAAACCTCCAACGGAGTGAGCGTGGCGCTGAACAAATCGGCCGGGGCCACCAGCATGACCCAGGCCGTGATGTCGAGCGATCCCGCGGTGGCGATGGCCCAGGCCCAGGAGATGGATCAGGTGGAGCAGTCGCTGTCCGCTCACGTCCAGCTCAATATGAATGAACTGGCGGAAGGCACCGGCGGCTTCTCCGTGTTCAACACCAACGATTTCAAGAAGAGCATGGCGCGCATCATGGAAGATGTGCGCACCCACTACGAACTTTCGTACGTGCCGGCGTCGGAACTCTACGATGGCAAGTATCGCAAGGTCAAGGTGACGGTGAAGGACCCGGACATGCTCCTCCAGACGCGAGACGGATATTTCGCCCTCCCGGAATTGAACGGCGAACCGGTCCAACCCTTCGAAGTGTCCGCCCTGCATGTTCTGAACGACGGCCCGCGCAACGACTTCGGGTTCCGCGCCGCCGCCATGCGATTCCAACCGGTGCGCGAGGGGTACAATTTCGAAATGAGTTTCGCCATGCCCCTGGCGAACCTGACCATGCCGCCGGACGGGAATACGCACAAGGCCCGCGTACACGCCGTGTTTTTCGCGCTGGTCAAGGACGCCGGCGGCCAGGTGGTGGGAAGGGTCAGCCGGGAGATCGACCGCGACATTCCCGAGGGACAACTGGAGCAGTTCCGGCACGGCGAGACGATTCTGACGCTGCCTTTTGAGGCCGCCGCCGGGAAGTATACCATCGAAGCTGTGGTGATGGATCCCGAAGGCAACCGCGCCAGCAGCAAGCGCATTTCGCTGGTGGTGCCTAGGCCGGGCGAATCCAGCGTGAGCAGCGTCGAAGTGGTGCATGGTATCCAGCCGCTCGCGACGGCGCGCGATCCCGGAGATCCGCTGGAATTCGCGGGCGGCAAGGTGACCCCCGCGCTCAGTCAATCGGCCAGTGCGGAGGCCGGCATCGCCTTGTTTTTCGTGGTCTACGCGGACCGCGACGCCGTCCGCACCAGCCCCGTCAAGCCGCGCATTACGGTGGAATTCTTCCGCGATGGAAAGGCGGTGGTGCGGGCGAAGCCGGATGTCGGGTTGCCCGACGAATTGAACTCGTTTCCGATTCTGCAATACACCAAGCTGCCCGCGGGCGAATACCTGGCGCGGGTGACGGTGGAGCAGGGCGGACGGGTCAGCCGGGAATCCACTATGGTCAGCGTGATCCCGTAGGGCAGGCTTCGGCGCTCTATTTCGTGCCACAGCCGAAACCGAGGGCTGCGTTGATCTGGATTTGCACGTCGATCATACTTCGTTAATTAACCATCGGATGCACATCGGCCACGCCGATGCTGCCAGCCTGTGCGGGGTCGCTGCCGCAGTGGATTCTGCATGAGTCAGTCCGCCAGTGTCCAATTCGTGATCACCGCGGTAGTGCCATCGGAGTAAGTGATAGTTCCGGAACCGGAGTGATCGATTGCGCCCGTGACCAGCGCCTCGCCCCTTCCCCCTTTCGTAATGGTCAGGGTCAGGTTGCGGGTAGTATCGTTGACTACGGAAATCGAGAATTCCTGATCGTGCTCCAGGTCGGTGAGCGTCCACGCGGTGGGCGTCGGTGGAAAGAGCGTAAACTCGGCGGCGCCGCCGCTGGCAGTAGTAGACGTGAAGGCCGTGCCGCCCTGAATCACCAACGACGTCGGCGAGGGGTTGGTCAGGGTCAGCGTGCCTATGGGCCCGGTGACGGCCGATCCGCCGCCGGTGAAAGTTACCGGGGCAGTGGACTCGGCGGCATTCAGCGTAAGATTCAGTGGAGTCACGGCGCCAATGGCCAGTCCCAGTGTCGCAAAGTTTTGCGCTACGCCACCGGCGCACTGCGCGCTGGTGGCCGTCCCGACGGTGCAATAGACCCCCAACTGTACCGGTGTCCGTGCGCCACTTACCGGTGTGAAGATGCCCAGGCCGTACAGACTAATGGTGCCGGCCTGGCTGAGATAGGCCGTCTCGTTGAGGGTCATGGTTCCGATATTGGCGCCGGTGAGACCGTAATAGGCGGCCGTCTCCGCAATGACGAACTGGTAACCGGCGGAGTTAGTCGTGATCGCCGTATTGGGAGTAGCCACGATATAAGGCTGTGTGCAATTGTCGCCATAATATACCGTTATAGTAGCGTTTCCATTCGGAAGCACACTCCCTCCTCCAGCGAGACTTGTACAGGAAGTCGATTGTTCGACGAGTGTCTCAAGAATAGCGAGTTGACTCTGCAAGACGGTCGACGCCAGCCCGATGGCCAGTCCCGTCTGCGCCAGCGCCCGCTCCGCCACGACGCTGGCTGGCCGCGGCTGGCGGCATTCCGGATAAGTCAGACGGCCGTCATCGGAGGGAGTAGGGTCGCCCGGCCCTGGTCTAGCAACCTCGCAGATCCTGGGGTTCCGGCGGCCGGGCTCGACTTGCCGGTCCTGTGCGAAGGCCGCCGAACTAATCGAAGCGGCAACCGCCAGAATGGCTACCACGATTCTACGCATCACTTCACGACCAGTTCGGACAGCTCTGGCTGACCTGGTAGACTCCCGTTACCAACTGAGACAGCAAGCCCGGCGATCACAATACTCGTCATCTTCGTTCCCATTGCTGGCAATGCACCCTCCTCACTCCTCAAGCCCGGAGCTGCGCGAGACCTTGTTCAACAGTAGCATGGCAGTTCCAGCCAGCAGGACCGCCAATCCGTCCAGGGATGCCCGACACGCAAGTGGAGGCAAGGCCGAATGTCCCGCGAAAACAGCAAGAATCGCGGCGCCGCTGCGGGCAACCCCTTTCGAAGGGCCACGGGGCTTCTCTTGGCGCGAACGGCGCGAACCTACGCGAATGTTGATGCCGCGGGGTTCAGAGCTGCCAAAGGACCACGCCAGGATTGAGAGCTGTTGTCGCGCACGTACTCTTACGACGGCCGTTCCTACTTCTGTGCCGTGCACCCTCCGGCCAGTCTCAACCGGAGAGCGCACCGGGGCCGGTGTCGGAAGGAGTATTCGTTACGTCCACGCGCGTGCGGCTTCCGTTCCAATCTGGACAACGCGCCTCGGGATAGTAGGGCCGGAGTGCTTTGCATGGTGCTCATTTAGCGCAGAACCGTGGCAGCCGAGGCTGTCCCCGCTCGATTTCCGGCCCCTTCCTGAGCGCCGCCAGTCCAGTGTCCTTAGCCAGATGTGCATGGGTCGGATTCAGCAAGACCGAACCGACGAGCACGTGTACCCGCTCGACCAGGTCTTCCGGCGTAAAGGGCTTGGTCAGGATGGCGAGTGGATTGTTGAGGAGAATGCTTTTGACCGCTACGCTATCGATCAATCCGGAGATGAACAGCACTGGCATGTCGGCAGCTTCAAGGTCCACAGCGAGATCGAGCCCGTTCCCGCCCGGCATCCGAATATCGGCGATCACCAAAGCGATCTGGGGCTTATGGGTTTGGATCAGTTCTTTCGCCTCGATTGCACTGCGGGCCTCCAGGGTGCGGTAGCCGGCACGGCTGAGCACGCGCGCGATAAATCTGCGAACGGAGAGCTCGTCATCCACAATGGCAACCATGTCTTTAGTTTCGATTGGCATTAAATGCATCCTCTTCTTGCGGATTGGCAGCGAGCGCCTTGCAGAATCTGGTGGGAAAGGCGCACGATGTGTGCGGATATTTCGTCTGACAGGAGGGGACGTGAGTAGCGGAGCGCCGCGAGTAATAGTGCGGGCCGGAACACTTCTCCTGAGCGCGGCTCCTCGATGGCGACGCGGGTTCCTTCCCCATTGCCGCCGTTCCCGGAGGGGAAAAGTATCTCCCGCACCTTCTCATCGGATAATTCCATGACCTTCCTTTTGAAGGGCTATTACATGCCGCTGTATCAACTGTCGGGTGAACTCAAATTGGCGAGCCGGGCCGATTCCGAATCCATCCCTTCTGTTTCAGGCGTCTTGCGGCTGTCATCCCTGACGGAGTGTGTCCGATATCAGGTGTTTGACCGATCTCGACTTGAATTATAAATATTCAGAGTGAGGACTTATGAGCTCTATGATGCGGTAAGAGCCAGAGAATTACGAGGGGAGTCTTTACCCACTTTTGAGGGTGCCTGGGGCCATCACACTGACTCTGCGGCCATGCGTGAGCCCTACCGCGGCAGGGCAGATAGCGCCCGCGTTATCGCGCGTGCGGCGCTTCTTCCTCAACGTTCAAGATGCAATCGACAGCGACGTCTCTAAGCGTCTGCACCGCGCCTCGCGGCCAGCGGATCTCGATGGAGGCAATTCGCTTCTCGTCTCCCAGGCCGAAGTGTACCCGCTTGTCGCTCGAAGACAGGAAGCCCGTGCTGACCGACACATGATTCGTGAGCACGCGTCCGGAGGCCGTGGTGAGCTTGACTTTCGCGCCGATGGCGTCGCGATTACTGTAGCGGCCCACCAACTCGAGCGTTAGCCAGTGATTGCCGTTGCCGCCCGAGTTCAGCAGGATGCGCGGCCGCTCCATAAGTGAGGTCACCACCAGGTCCTCGAAGCCGTCGTTATTCAGGTCGCCGATCGCCGATCCGCGCTGGTATCCTACGCGCAGGAAGCCGGCGCCCATCTGGGCGGAGACATCCGCGAACTGCTTGCCGCCGAGATTGCGGAACATAGTGTCGTGCTGGCGGGAGCTGGCTTTGATGTTATCGATGTCGCCATTGGCGGAGTATAAGTCCTTCCAGCCGTCGTTATCGTAGTCGATGAAGGCGGTGCTCCAGCCGGAGAGCGGCTGGCTGAGCTGTTGCAGCCGGACCTGCTCGGGGACGTAGCGGAAGAAGTCGCCGCGGTTGCGGAAGAGTTGCCAGATCTGCCCCATCAGGTTGTTCGTGAAGATGTCCACGCGGCCGTCGTTGTCGTAGTCTTTGGCGTCGCTGCCCATGG
>CAZARO010000079.1:0-10785 GCA_964487165.1 uncultured Solibacteraceae bacterium
TCGGCGAGCAGATTTCCCGCGACTATCCCGTCGGGAATTTGCACATGATCTGCATTTTGAAAGGTGCCGTCTTTTTCCTGACCGATCTGTCGCGCGCCATGAAGCGCGATGTATTCGTGGACTTCATGGGGATCTCCACCTACGGAAAAGGTAAGACCACTTCGGGCGAAGTGAAGGTTACGAAAGACCTCGATATTTCGCTGGAAGGCGCCAACGTGCTGATCGTGGAAGACATCGTAGACAGCGGGATCACCCTCAACTACCTGATGCGCTTGCTGGAGCAGCGCCGGCCGCATTCCATCCGCATCGCAGCCCTGCTCGACAAGCCGGATCGCCGCCTGCGCCCGGTCCACGCCAACTATGTGGGGTTCCAGATTCCCGACCGGTTCGTGGTGGGATACGGCTTGGATTACGGGGAAAAGTACCGCAATCTGGACGATATTTGCGTGCTGGACGAGCCGCCGGCGGCACCATAGCGGGTAGTTGGGGACAAGTTGTCCTGAAGGGTTGCTGTAAGTGATTGATCCTTCAGGAAACGGCTTGGATTTCCGGGACAAGTTGTCCTGAGAGGGGCATGCGGATGGCAGAGACGATCGACTTGCCGGCTTATAGCGAACGCATCGGATTCACCGGCGAGCTGCGGCCGTCGGCGGAATGCCTGCGCGAATTGCACCTGGCGCACGCCACGCACGTGCCATTCGAAAACATCGAGGTGTTGATGGGGCGGCCGGTGCGGCTGGATCTCGAGAGCCTGTGGAAGAAGCTGGTAGAGGACCGTCGCGGCGGATATTGCTTCGAGCAGAACACGCTGTTTGCGGCGGTGCTGGAGAAGATCGGATTCCGGGTGACGCGTCTGGCGGCGCGGGTCCGGCTGGGCGCGGCGGGCATTACGTCGCGGACTCACATGCTGCTGGCGGTGGAGGCCGGCGGGCGGCAGTGGCTGGCGGACGTGGGATTCGGCGGCGATGCGCTGCTGCATCCCATCGCGTGGATGCCTGGCGAGACGGCGGGGCAATTCGGATGGCAGTACCGGCTGATGGTAGAAGGTACGGGGTATGTGCTCCAGACGTGGCGGCCAGACGGTTGGGCGGATCTCTATAGCTTCACCATGGAGGAACAATACCCGGTGGACTATGAGTTGGCGAATTATTACACGGCGACGCATCCGAATTCGTTTTTCAAGAAGCAACTAATGGTGCACTTACCGGGTCCGGACGCGCGAGTTACACTTTTCGGCCGGCGTCTGATGGAGCGGCGTAGGGAGAGTAGCTCGGAGGTAGTGCTGGTGGACGACGCGGCGGTGCTGGAGACACTGGCTGCGCGGTTCGGGCTTCACTTTCCGGCGGGGACGCGGTTTCCGCTAATGGAGACAGCTTAAGCTCATCGCCGCGCCGATGACCTTCTGGACGTCGGCGATGTTGACTACGCCATCGCCATTCAGATCGTTGTTCGCAGGCACTACCCCGAGAGCTTCGTTGATTATGAACTGCACGTCGGCCACGCTGGCGGTGGTATCGCCGGTCATGGTGCAGGTGGGGCCGGGGATGTCGAAGATCGCAGTTACGGAGGTGGGGGCGTTCATGGTTGTTTGGAGCGGATTCGCGGCGCCTGTCACGCCGCCGCTCCAGGTGGCGAAGACGAAGGGTGGGTTCGGGGTCGGCGTGAGGGTGACCGGAGTCCCGGCGTTATAGTAAGTGCCGGAAGCGGGCATGACGGACCCTCCGGCTTGCGGATAGGATGCGGTGGTGAGTTGGTATTGCGTTTGAAAGCTGGCGGTGTAAGTGGCGGCCGTGGTGCCGACGGTGATGGTGTGGGAGGCGGCGCCGGAATCGCTCCAATTGGAGAAGAGATACTGTGTTCCGGGAGCGCTCTGCGGGGACGTCACGGCGAGCGTGTGGGGTCCGGGCGGGAGGTAGGTGGTCTGCGGTGCGGTTTGGGCGGCGGCGTTGTCCATCGAGAATCGCAGGCCGGAGGGATTGGTCTGGATAGTGATGGCGGGGCCGATGATTGTGGTGGGATCGTATCCGGTTGCCGCCACGGCTCCTCCGCCCGATGCGGTCGCTTGGTTGATGACGATTCCAGTGTTGGTTGCGATGACGTTGACGGTAACGGAGATCGAGTAACTGGCGCCGACCGGGAGCGAGTCGGATCGCGTACAGGTCAGGTTGGCGAGAGTGCAACTCCAACCCGCCCGGCCGATGGCGGTTGCGGTGAGTCCGGCGGGGAGGGTGTCGGTGACGCTTACGAGGCCCGCAGTTACTCCGGGACCGTTATTAGTTAAGGTGATGGTATAAGTTGCGCCGATCTCTCCGAGGCCAAAGGGATCAGTGTGGGAACTGGTGATAGTAAAGACCGGGGAGAGCACGCCGAGCAGAACGGTAACGGTATTGTTTCCGGAGTTAGCGATTGCGAGGTCGGTGCGGCCGTCGCCGTTGAAATCGCCGGCGACAGCAGCTTGTGAGCTCACTGCCAGCGGGACGGAAATCGCGGCTTGCAAGGTGCCATCGCCATTGCCATAGAGCACGCTCAGGCTATTAGGGGCCGGATTTACCACCACGACATCGAGATTGCCGTCCCCGTTCACGTCGGCCAGCACAACGGCTATGGGCGAGGTGGAGGTGGGGTAAGATACGGCCTGCTGGAAGGTGCCATCGCCGTTACCCAGAACAACATCCACACCACCGGCCAAGGTAGCAACGACGTCCGGTTTCCCATCTGCGTTTAAATCGCCGGCGGTAAGGGCGGCAGTGAACCCTGTCACTCCAGTTGAGAGGGGGTTCACCTGGAACGTTCCGTCGCCGTTGCCCACCATCAGGTCGTATACCGTATCGACATCGAATTTGCCATTCAGGTTGAAATCGCCAACGGCCTCGGCGGGGACCGTGGTGCTCGCGTACCGGAAATCGGCCTGAAACGTGCCATCGCCGTTGCCGAGCAGTACGGAGAAGCTGTAGTCCGAATTGAAAAGCGCCACATCCATTTTGCCGTCGCCGTTGAAGTCGCTCGCAGCCAGATACGCGGCATTGACGGCCGCGGTGGTAATCGCGGGCTGGAAGGTCCCATCCCCGTTTCCTAAAAGGACGACTACGGTGTTGCTGCTGGCGACAGCGATATCCTGCCAGCCATCATTATTGAAATCGGCAACCACCACGGAGGTCGGGTGATTCCCCGCAGCATAGTCCGTATTGGTCCCGAAAGTTCCATCGCCCCGGCCGAGCAGCACACTCACGGTATTGGCGACGGTATTGGCGGTTACCAGATCGGTCTTGCCATCGCGGTTGAAGTCGCCGCTTGCTATCGCCTGCGGTCCGCCCCCGGTGGCATAAGTCGCGGCCGCGGAGAAACCGCTGGCGGGCGCCGAATTGACGGGTTGGTAAGTTGTGCCCGAGCTGGAACCATGGGTGGCATCGCCATCGTAGACCGCCCTCACGGCGTTCCGGCCGGTGGGCAGGAGAGGGGTAACGATGTTGGCCTGGCCGTCTCCGACAGGGGCGGCTAGCAGCGGGTTAGCTCCCGCAAAGAATGTCACCGATCCCGTGGCGCCGGCGGTGACGGCCGCCGTCAGGGTGACCGGTTGCCCGAGAATCGACGGGTTGGGCGACGCTGTGAGCGTGGTGGTGGTGGGCGAGACGATGGTGGTGGAATCGGTCACCGAATTAGCGATGCTTCCGACGGTCGCCGTAGCCTGATTACCGATTACGGACGGAGTAAGAGCGGTCGAGACAGTGACTGTGAGCGTGATAACCGGGTAGCTGGTGTTGTTATTTAACCAATCGCTGCGGGTGCAGGTGAGCGAACTTAAAGTGCAGGTCCAGCCGGTGCCGCCGATAGCTGTGGCGGTGAGCCCGTAAGGGAGGGTGTCAGTTACCGTCACCGGCAAAGTGCTGGTGGTGAAAGTGGAATTCGTTACGGTGATCTGGTACGTTCCGGTCTGGCCGGCGGTGAATCGTCCCCGGTGAGTGCTGGTAATGGTGAGCCCGGAGAACTGTCCGCCCAGATAGATGTCGACGGTGTTGGCGCCGTAGTCGGAGACCGCGAAGTCCGGTTTGCCGTCTCCATTAAAATCGCCCAGTGCGATTTCGCCCGCGCCACCTGGGGCGGATGGGGAGGAGCCATAACTCGCCTGAAAGGTGCCGTCGCCGTTGCCCAGAGCTATCCAGACGCCGCCCAGGCCGATGGTAATGTAGGCAATGTCGAGCTTGCCATCGCCATTGAAATCGCCAGCCACCACATAGTAAGCTAGTCCTTGGTATAGGTTGCTCTGAATCGGGGGCTGCAGGGTCCCGTCCCCATTGCCCAGCATGACGGCAACGTCCTGCCAATACGTAATTGCCACGTCAGGCTTCCCGTCGCCGTTGAAGTCACCTACCACCATCGAGTTCAGGTAAGAGGTAATAACAATGGGGGACGAATTAACGGGCTGCTGGAACGTTCCGTCGCCATTTCCCAGAAACACGCTGACGATCGGATTGCTGGTGGACGAACTGGACGCGGCCACCAAATCCGGCTTGCCGTCGCCATTCATGTCGGCCACGCTCACGGCGCCATAGGAGGCCTCCGTGGAACCCAGGCTTACCGGAGCTTGGAAAGTGCCGTCACCGTTGCCGGCAAACAGAACGATGGTGCCAGCGATCGCGACGATGTCCGGGATCCCGTCTCCGTTGAAGTCCGCCGACACGAGGGAAGTGTAATTGTTTGCTGGACTGACTAACTTGGCCGTGCCAAAACTTCCGTCGCCATTTCCGGCGAGCAGGAAAATGCCGGCGTTCGTACCGACGGCGATGTCTGGCTTGCCGTCATTATTGAAATCGGCGATCACGGCACCGCTAGACTGGTAGAAGCTGCTTCCGACGGGATAGTTTCCCATCTTGCGGAAGGTTCCGTCACCATTCCCCAGCAGCACGCTGATGGTGGCGGCGTAATTAATGCCATTGTTTACGGTCACCAGATCTGCCTTGCCATCCCCATTGAGATCGGTGGTGCCGATCCAGTAAGGCCCGTAATCCACGGGATAGTTGTTGGATGGCTGGAGCCCATCCGACGGCACCGGGTTGACTGTCTGCGCCCGTGTGGCCGACACGCTAGGCCCGTAGCTGGTGTCGCCGCCGTAGTAAGCGTGAAGCGACGTGACGCCCGACGGTAGGACAGAAGTCGTGAAGACACTCTGGCCGGAAACGATGGGCGCGGAACCGAGATCGAGCGTGCCGGCGTAAAAATCCACTCGTCCGGTGGCGCCGGCAGTGACTGTAGCGGTCAGGGTGACCGTCTGCCCCAGGGCCGAGGGACGGGGCGAAGCCGTCAGCGTAGTGGTTGTCTGGTAGCGGAGGAAGGCCGTGTCGGCGGCCACGTCATTGGCGGCGTTTATCTCACCGCCGCCGGAGACCGTGAAGGCGCTGGTCACATTACCCGTGACATTGCCCACGTTGACTTTGAGAACGATCGCGCTGTAACTGGCGCCGGGCGGAAGCGAATCGTCGCGGACGCAGGCCAGGGTTGCGAGAGTGCAGGACCAACCGTTGCCGGAAATGCTTGCGGCGGTGAGGGCCGGCGGAAACGCGGCCACTACCCCGGCCGGACCAAAAGACGCGAAATCCCCCGAGTTGGTGACCGTAATGCGGTAAGTCGCCCCTTGTTGATTTTGTGTGAACCCGGCGCCGTGACTGGCCGCGATGGTGAGATCGGGAGCGGCGCCGCCGAGGTAGATGGTGTAGCGGGCGGAAAAGTCGATGGCAACCACCAGGTCAGTTTTGCCATCGCCATTGAAATCTCCCACCGCCCCGGCGTTAGAGGTGTTCGAAACCGGATAAAGGGCCACGGTGCCGAACGTGCCATCGCCATTACCAGGCCCTATGCCAACATAATCCTGGTTGTTGGATACATAGGGAATGATCGCAAGGTCTTCGATGCCATCGCCGTTAAAATCGGCGATCGACACGCTGCTCGGATTAAAGCCGGTAGGGTAGGTCAGCGGAGAACCGAACGTACCGTCGCCATTTCCGAGAAGTACATAGACTCCTGTGTAGTTGGCCGCGGTCACGAGGATATCGGCTTTTCCGTCGCCGTTGAAGTCGGCGGTGGATACCGTATTGGGCGGGTTCGTCATTGAGTCGACCTGGACCGGCTGGAAAGTACCGTTGCCAATCCCCAGCAGGATGCCAATCGCCGCGGGGGACTGGAGAGCGACTACCAGGTCGGCCGCGCCGTCGCCGTTGAAGTCGGCGATCGCGACCGAAGTGGCGGCGCCTCCAGCCGCTACGGAAGCCGCAGCCTGAAACGTGCCGTCGCCTTTTCCCAATAAGAGCGAAAGACCTGTTGCACGAAAGTTGGACACTATCAGGTCCGCGAGTCCGTCGCCATTGAAATCCGCCACGACGATAGAGTTCGGGGCCACCCCGACCGGATAGTACGTGGGCGGTTGAAAGGTGCCGTCTCCATTGCCTAGCAAGATAGCGATGTTGTTGCTGTAGTAATTGGCCAACGCAAGATCCATCCGTCCGTCCCCATTGAAATCGCCGACTGTCACCGAGCCGGGGTCGGAATCCACGGTGTATGTTGCGCCGGTCCGAAAGGTGCCATCACCATTGCCCAGGTAGATGGTTATGGAATTACAATCGCCGCAGATCGTGACGAAGTCCAGTCTGCTATCGCCGTTGAAATCTCCCACCGCCATAGCGTCAATGGTGGTGTTGGTCGGGATAGGGTAACTAACGGGGGGATGGAATCCGATGGACTTGCCCGCCACCACCGTCTGAGGCACCGGCCCGGAAGAGCTCGCAGCGTAAGTTCCGTTGCCGTGATAATACGCCCGCAGATTGCGATTGCCCGACTGCAACATCACGGTACTGATGCTGGCCTGCGAGCCGGAGAGCGTGCCCACGCCGAGGATGGTGACGCCATCGTAGAAGGTGACTTTGCCGGTGGCGCCGGAGGTCACGGTAGCGGTCAGAATGACGGGCTGTCCGTAGTTGGACGGGTTGGGAGTCGCGGTAAGTGAAGTGGAACTGGGGGGCTGTCCAAAGAGCGCAGCTTGGACGACCAGACCGGCAAGAATGAGAGCAGCATGGCGTGGCATAAGTGGCATCAGTACTGACAACCTAGCTGGAGTACCGCATCGATGACTTTCTGGACATCGGCAACGTTGACTACGCCGTCATGCGTGAGATCGTCATTCGGCGGCATTTGCCCGAGAGCTTCGTTGACGATGCGCTGTACGTCGGCGATGCTGGCGGCTCCGTCGCCGGTGATGGCGCAGGTGAAGCCGGGAACGTCGAACGTAGCAGTCACGGAGACGGCCGCGCTCATCGTTACCTGCACGGGATTGGTGCTGCCCGTGACGCCACCGCTCCACAAGCTGAAGACGTAGGGCGGGTTGGGGATCGCGGTCAGAGTGAACGTGGTTCCAGAGTCGTAGAAAGTTGCGGACTGGGGCGTTACCGACCCGCCGGGAAGCGGATTGAGCGCGGCTGTAAATTCGTATTGCGTTTTGAAACTGGCGGTGTAAGTGGCGGAGGCCGCTCCCACCGTAATGGTGTGAGACGCGTTGCCGGCATCGCTCCACCCGGTGAACACATACTGCGTACCGGGCGATCCGGCTTGCGGCGACGTGACGGCAATGGTGTGCGAGCCCGCCGCCAGGGTCAACGTCCGGGGCGCGGACTGAGCAATTGCTCCATCGAGGCTGAACAGCAGACCCGCGGGGCTGGTCTGGATAGTGATCGGCGCCCCGACGATGGTGGTGGGGTCGAACCCATTTGCCGTTACCGCTCCTCCTCCCGCGGCGGTTACTTGATTCGTCAGGGACCCGTTGGTGGCTGCGGAGACAGTTACGGTCACGGTGACGGCGGCGTAGCTCGCGCCTACGCCCAGCGGGTCAGAGCGTGTGCAACTTACCGTTGCGAGCGTGCAAGTCCAACCCGTGCCGGAGATGGCGTTGGCGGTAAGTCCGGTGGGTAGAGTATCGGTCATGGTCAGGAGACCGGAAGTTACTCCGGGGCCGTCGTTCTTCACTGTGATGGTATAAGTAGCGCCGATCTGGCCGAGCGCGAAGGGGTCGGTGTGGGAACTCGAGATGGCGAGAACGGGGGTCAGGATGCCGGGCAGAACTGTCAGGTTGCTGGTGCCGGTTCCATTGACGATGGCCAGATCGGTACGCCCGGCGCCATTGAAGTCGCCGGCGACAACAGCTTGCGGCGTGGATCCGGCCGCAATGATACTGGCAGGCTGCAGGCTGCCGTCGCCATTGCCCAGCAGCAGGTTCAGGCTGTTGGCGGCGCCGCCGGCGGTGATCACGTCGAGGTTGCCGTCCCCGTTTACGTCGGCCAATAAGACGAAGATCGCTCCCGGAGCGGGGTAGGATGCCGCCGGCTGAAACGTGCCATCGCCATTCCCCAGGGACACGTAGACTTCATCGTCACTCGCTGTAACCACATCGAGCTTACCGTCGCCGTTCAGATCGCCGACTGCTATAGCGATCGTATACCTATTGGAGAAGGAGCTCGATTGAAATGTTCCGTCGCCGTTGCCGAGGAGAATCGTGTTGCTCGTGGTAACGATGTCCATCTTTCCATCGCCATTAAAATCGCCGACCGCTCCGGCAGCACCCGAGTAATTGCCATTGGTGCCGGTCTGGAAAGTGCCATCGCCATTTCCGAGAAGAATCGCCATGCCGCCGCTGTAATTATTGCTGAATACGGCCAGATCCACCTTGCCGTCGCCATTGAAATCGCTCGCCGCCAGAGACGAAGGTGCAGAAGCGACCGAAATATTCAAGGCCGGCTGGAAAGTGCCGTTCCCATTGCCCAGCAGAATGCTGATGTTATTGCTGCCGGAATTGGCAACGGCGATATCCGGCCATCCGTCGTTGTTGAAGTCGCTTACCAGCACGGCGATGGGTTTGGTCCCGGCGGCGTAGTCCGTTTTGGCGCCGAATGTTCCATCTCCGCGGCCGAGCAGTACGCTGACGGCGTTGGCGGTGGAATTGGCGGTAACCAGGTCCATATTGCCATCGTTGTTGAAATCGCCGGCAGCTATCTGCACGGGACCGGCTCCGGTGGTGTAGGTGGCGACGGGGCCGAAGCCGCTAGTCTGCGATGGCAGGACGGCGTAACTGGTTCCCGCCGAAACGCTCAACCCGTGCGTGGCGTCGCCGGAATAACTGGCCACCAGGGAGAGCAGTCCCGCAGGCAGCATGTAGGTGCGAATGCCAGCCTGGCTCCCGACGATGAGCGCACTCCCGAGCGGAACGCCGTTCGATAAAAACATCACGCTTCCAGTCGCCCCGCCGCTCACCGTCGCCGTCAAGTTGACCGATTGTCCCAGAGCCGACGGACTCGGCGACGCGGTCAGGGTTGTAGTGGTGGGCGAGACGATGGTCGTGGCGTCGCCGGCTGCGCCGGTGATACTACCGGTGGTTACAGAAACGCCGTTTTCGATGACGGACGGCTGAAGACTGGCCGACACATTTACGGTCAGCGTGATGGCGGGATAGCTGCGGCCGCTGGTAAGGGCATCGGATCGCGTACAGCTCAGCGGGCTCACGGTGCAGGCCCAGCCTTGTCCACTTATCGAGGCCGCGGTGAGTCCCGCGGGTAGAGTGTCGGTTGCGGTGACAGCCGCGCTGGTGCCGGCAAACTGCGAGTTGGTAACGGTGAGCGAGTAAGTTCCGCCTTGGCCGGCGATGAATCTGCCCTCATGCGTGCTGGCGATACTGAGGCCGGAGATTCGCGCTCCCTGAAACACGTCTACGGTGCTCGCACCGCTATTGGCCACCGCGAAATCCGGTATGCCGTCGCCATTGAACTCTCCCAGGGCGACCGTGTTGTTGTATGCGTCGGTAGGCAACGTCGGGCCGAGCTGAAGAGTTCCGTCTCCATTGCCGAATGCGATGGTGATGGCACCGGTGTAATAACCCGCGTAAGCGATATCCAACTTGCCGTCGCCGTTGAAGTCGCCGGCGATCGTGAAACTGCCGGCGGCTGGGCCCATGCTGCTTTGTATGGGGGCTTTGAACGTCCCATCGCCATTGCCGAGGAATACGCTCGCCGACGGCCAGTAGACGGCCACGAGGTCCATCTTGCCGTCGCCGTTGAAATCTCCGACGGCGAACGAGGTGACGCCCCCGTTAGGAACATTTGTGGCGATGGCTGTTTGGAAAGTTCCATCGCCATTGCCCAGAAGAACGTTTACCGACGAGCTATTGTAGTCCGTGAATGCCAGCAGGTCGGGCTTGCCGTCGCCATTCATGTCGGCAGTGAGCACGGTTTGGTAAGAGGATCCCGAGGGTGTCAGGGTTACGCCAGGCTGAAAAGTACCATCGCCGTTGCCGGCCAACAGGACGACGGCACCGGCGTTTATCGTGACCAGGTCGAGGTTTCCGTCGCCGTTGAAGTCGGCGGCCACCAGGCCGGTGTAGGCGTAGGAGTTTGACAATACGACCGGCTGCGGCGCACCGAATGTGCCATCGCCATTGCCGGGAAACAGGAAAATACCGCCGTTGGTGACGACTGCCACGTCGGGTTTCCCGTCATTATTGAAGTCCCCAATCACCACTGCGAGGGCGGAGTCGCCATTGGTTGCGATGGGATATGTGACGGCGGCGCGGAAAGTTCCATCTCCCTTGCCGAGTAAAACGCTGATGCTCCCGCCGGAACCACCGTAATTTGCCGTGACCAGGTCCGTCTTACCATCCCCGTTCAGATCGCCGGCGACGATCCAGGAGGGATTCGAGCCCACAGGGTAGCTGGTGTAAGGCTTCGCTCCGGTGTCGGTGACAGGCGTAACGGTCTG
>CAZARO010000080.1:0-10756 GCA_964487165.1 uncultured Solibacteraceae bacterium
TCCCGGTGACGCTGGAGCCGGAACGGGACTACGTGTATCCGCTGCGCTGGTCGGGCGGGCAATCGTTCGTCGGCGCAAATGGCGTCCCGCTGCCGGCCACCTTGCTGCGATTCCGCACCGGCGCGGCAGCTTCGCCGCCGAAACAATGACGCCGCCCTTGCGATTGCCGGCGGAGCTGTTCGTTCTGCCGCTCAGTGAATCGGAATATCTGGTGTACGCGCCGTTGCGCCTCGCGGCGGTGATCGCCAATGCCGCGCTGGTGCGCTGCCTGCGCGCCGTACAAGCCGGTGCGGAAAGTCTTGATGGTGCGCCGGAAACCGCCGGTGTCCTGCGGGACTGCGGGATTCTTGGCGACGATGAGGAGCGCGTGCCCGCCGCCGCGCCCGCGGGACCGCCGCGGCCCACTGCCGCTACGCTGCTTCTCACCAACGCGTGCAATCTGCGCTGCCGGTATTGCTATGCGGCTGCCGGCGATGCGCCGCCGGTGTTCATGCCGCTCGCCACGGCGCGCCGCGCCATCGACTTCGTGGCGGCGAACGCGGTAGCCGCGAGAGCGCCGTCGTTCGAAGTCAGCTATCACGGCGCCGGTGAGCCGACCGCGCATTGGACCCTGCTGGAAGAATCGCACCTCTACGCCCGCGGCGTGGCCGAATCGCGCGGATTGTGCCTGCGCGCGTCCCTCACCACCAACGGAGTGCTCACGGCCGGGAAGCGCGCGTGGATCGTTGCCCACCTGGACAGCGCCACCGTTTCGTTCGACGGCTTGCCGGAGATTCAGGATGCCAACCGGCGCTTTCCGTCCGGGCGCGGTTCGAGCGACATCGTTCTCGCCACGCTGCGAGCTTTCGACCGCGCCGGCTTTCGCTATTCCATTCGCATGACGGTGACCGCGGAGGCCGCGCCGCGCCTGGCGCAATCCGTCGCGTATCTTTGCCGCCGGTTCCGGCCGCGCGGCATTCAAGTGGAGCCGCTGTACCGGATGGGGCGAGGCCGCGATGCGGCCGATGCGGAGACGGAAGTTTTCATCGCGGCGTTCCGGGCGGCGCGCGCCACATCCGGAAAAGCGGCCGGATTGCTGCGCTTCTCCGGCGCGCGCCTGGGCACGGTGACCAATCGCTTCTGCGGCGTGGCTAATGACAACTTCTGCGTGTCCCCGGCGGGCAATATCAGCGCCTGCCATGAGGTGGCTAATGAGCAGCAGCCGTGGGCGGAGCGGTTCTTTTATGGGCGCCCCACCGCGGGCGAGCCCGGCTACCGTTTCGACGAGCCGGTATATACGGCCCTGCGCGCGCATACCGTCAACCGGCTGGAATACTGCGGCGGATGCTTCGCCAAGTGGAGTTGCGCCGGCGACTGTTACCATAAGGCGCTTCATTGGGACGCGGCGGAGTTCGCGGGCGCGGGGCGATGCGAGATCATCCGCGCGCTGACGAAAGATCAGATCCTGGAGAAGATCGCGGCTTCCGGCGGGGTGTTCTGGAAGGGCTAGATTAGTACTCCATTTCATAAGTTCGCCAAGGTATTCTGCTGCAACCGCTCCCTGATGGTCGCGGCTCTGAACGAGGCTGCATGCAGAGCCGCGACCGTAAGGGAGCGCTTGCCGCTGAGTCTGCGGAATACCCATGTGTATTTGAGAAATGGTGTACTTAGCTAACGCCAGCCCGATTTTCGCCGGTTTGAGGGGGTGGGACACCGGTGGCGAGGGCCGCAGGCCTGTCAAATAAGGGTTCCAGAAAGACGCTGGCCGGTCTATTGTTTAGATGAAGAAATAGACTGTAGATGCCAGGCCCCGAGAGTTTCGCTTGTCGAGCGGAGTGGTCCAACCTCCGCAACGATTCGAAATTGGCCACGGATGGACACAGATCAACACGGATAAGGAAGCAAGAACGAGAATTCCGGTAGTGGGGTCATTTCGTTTTCCGCAGGCTTGACTTTTACGTGATAGGGCGCGGCCTGTACTTTTCCCAGGTTTCGTTCCACTTGTGTCGAAGTCGCCAAACGTACTCGTTGAAGACATCTAGATTTTTCTGGAAATCTTCGTCGGACATTCCGCTGTTGACGTGCTGAAACAGGAGGCGCTGCGCCTTCATGAAGTAGGCTCCAGCATTTGCTTCCAGATGGTTGACCAGATGATCTCCGAACAGCTCTCTGACTGTCCCGTCGTTTCGGAGGCTCAAGAGCAGCGACATGCCGCCACATGCTGGCACGTGCTCTTTTGCGATGGCCACCACCTGTGTAGCGAGACATATGACATCGTGCTCCGACTGTCCGGCCGAGAACAACGGCAGCACGAGATAATCAGTCAATGGCTTCCCTATGCCGATGGATGCATAGAACGGTTCCTGCGTCCTGGTGACCTCGTGGGTAACGTGCAGTTCGGTCCGGCTCTTACTGCGACGATGAACCGCGAAGAGGATCTGGTACACAATGGTCCCATCGATTAACCGGTCTGGGTGCTTATAGATCACGCGACGGTATTCCCGGTCGAGGATTTGCTCGATAATCGAGACGGGATCTTCGCCTTTGTGTGTCTCCTTGATGCGCCTCATGCATAGCTGAATCGCCGACAACGCGAACGGCGAATGGCCAGCATATGCGAAGACGATGTTGCCATCCCAATACTCACACTGGTGAAGCTTGGTGGCGTGCGACTTCATTGTGGTGGTTTCGTGCTGTGTGTCCGCGCACAAAAGAACGCCGTCCCTGTGAACAAAGCCCGCTGCGATGGTCATGTTGTTGGTCCTCGGAAGCCTCCGAGGATATCGCTGCGCGAGCGTTTGCGCAAGCCGGACGGCCCGTCTGCCGTTGAACAGCTCCGGCAGAAGGCGTTTGGTTTCGACTACCACATCTTCCAGCATCCCGCAAAATCATGCGGCGTGGGACAGGCGCTTCGCTGTGAGGGCCACGACTTCAGGCCACGACCAGACGTGGTTTGAGATCCCCGCAGCCATAGCCGGCGTGACCCTGAGTGTTTGATGGATGCGCACGAAGTTGTAGTACATGTAGTGAAGCGCGATGGCTGCTTCGTGGTTCTGAATCTTCTTTGAGAAGCCGCTAGTTAGCCGGGTGAACCGCCGCATCGACATGCGCATAGTGAGATTCTGCCGCTCGACGTAGCTGGTGCTGATCGGATCCGTTTCCGGCTCGCCGAGTCTGACGACCTTCTGGCACCCGGTGCAGATCGCGGGACTATAGCGCTTTTGCCCCTCGGGGTTGTCGCCGTAATACTTGACGAGCTGGGCGTAGTCGATCTCGTCGGCAAAGGCGTCAATGACGGCGTTCAGATAGACCTTGTGGCCGTCCGTGGTGAGTTGCACCCGGTTCGCAAGGCGCCGTTCCAGGTCGGCGATGAACTCGGTTGCGCAGCCGGTGTCACGCCTGCCGACCAACCAGCAGGGAACGAGCTTGGTGTCGGCATCGATGGCGACCCACACCCAAGCGTCGCCAACGATCCGCTCCTCGGCCATTTCTTTGGTGACGTGCTTCTGTTTGCACCCAACAAAGCTCCAAATTTCGTCACATTCGAGCCGGTTGCATTTCAGGTTGCGGAGAGTGCGGTCCTGGTAGCGGTAGCAGGCTGTGCCGACATCGACGAGCAATCGCGTCACGGTGCGCTTCTCGCGGCCCAACATGCGGCAGACGGAGCGGATCGAATTGCCCTCAACAAGGGCGGCGAGGATTTGGGCGCGTTCATCGATGCTCAATCGGTTCATGTAAACAGTATACGCGAACGCTCGCGCATGGGCAAGGGGAAAGTGAATTGGTACACTGGGAATGCGAAAAGGCCGAGTGCGAGTCGGCCCCAGAACTATTTTGCTTTGGCTCGGGGGCATGTTCGTCCCCACTGTGAGGATATCACTATGCGGGCAGCCCGGCCGGAGTTGGAGGCCTTTGTGTATTTGGGTTACTTCGATGATTCGATGATTGCAAACCCAAAATATCAGATCGTCGGCGGCATCCTGCTTAAAGACACCAACTTTAATTCGCTGGAGTTGGGCCTGGGAGCGCTGGTCGAGGCCTTAGTCCCGGAAGATCGTAGGGAAAACTTCGAATTTCACGCATCTGAACTATCCGGCGTAGTGAAGTCCTTCAAGGACTTGCTGACCGATACCCCAAAGGAGAGAGTAGCAGCGCTGCTCTCTGGGTGCGTGGACATGGTAATCGGGCTAGGCACGCCTGTCTTTTATGGGGCCGTGGACGTGGATAAACTCTCCCACACTCGGTATGGCAATGCCAATCCCCTCTCCGTTTGCTTTCGCATGTGTCTTGAGAGAGTGGAGCGGTGGTTCGAAGAGAACGAAAAATATGGCTTGGGCCTCATTGTATGCGACTCGATGTCCGACCCCAAAGTGAGAGACCAACTTCAGAGAGCCTATAGAGATTACAGAAAACCAGTGAAATCCATTCTCGGTGATCGTGGCTTAATGGAACACCTCCATGACGATCTGTATTTCGGAGACTCTTTCTATTCCTATGGTCTACAAGCCGCAGACGTTTGCACCTACCTGATCAACCACCACCTTAGGGGAGAGGATGATACGGAACACCTCTACCGAATGCTAGAAATCTCAGGCGAGGTGGCTGCTTAAGACCAGTGACTCCGCATCACGAGCAGCAGGGCGGCGAGGATCATTCTATCACCGCGCGTTCGCTCGCGCATAAGCAAGGGAAATTATGAACAAAAGACGCGAAAAACCTGTAGCAACTGCTGAGATCGTTGGCAGCGAATAGATCAACGAAGCCGTAGCCCGAGAAGTGTTTGGTTGTAGCCAGGAACAGATTGACGCGTGGCCCTGGTTCGTTCCGGATTTCAGCCAGGATCGTAACCAGGCCGCTTCCGTAGCGGCATGTGTTGGGAGTTTTGACGGCCACCGCGAATTTTTCAACCGTAACCTTGCTGCCCTGGTGCCAAGCGTTAACGGCGGCCTCGCCGAGTCTCTCACAGTCTGCACCCCTGACGATATTTGTAGAGCGGCGCTGGCCACAATCCGCGAATGCGGCCCCTTAAAACGCTCTTCATTTGCTGGTACGGATCGCCATAACGGGAGGCGGGAAGCAGTTCCGGTCGATTCTGTAAAGCCATCCAGTAAATATAAATACATCGTTCATCGTGCGCTCGTCCAGTGGGCGCTCCTCCCAGAGTCTGATTAGCTCGGGCTCACGCTCGGATTTCTTCATTGTCCTCACCCCTTGTAGTTGACGGCTACTTTCCCAGAAACCAGGACACAATTGCCACAATCGCGACGACACCTACTACAATCGAAAGCGCGAACAATTGTTGGACAAAAAGGGGTTGAGGCTTTTGGTCCGTCCAGAACGACGGGGCCGGGATAGGTCGTCGCTCCAAACGCTCACGCTCTTTTCGCTGGCGCTCGCGCTGTTCGCGCTCCGGCATCGTGAAGTTCGGCTCTTCTGCCATTCTGTGGGCCGACTTTCAGGATTTCTTTCCCCATCGCGCTTTGGCAGCCCGTTGCGCCGACCTCTTCCGCTGCGCGGGCGTCAACCGTGCGTTGAGCGTGGCAGCTCCCTTGAGGCCCCCACGGCGCCCCATAGCGGCCATGACCTGGGAGATGGTGGCGCGATCCGGCTCGCCGGTCCCTTCGGCGGCTTCGATAGTGCGCCGCACCGCAGAGGCGGCAAACTGGTTCATGTCTTGGGATTCTTTACGCGTGCGCTTGGGCATGTCCCCAGTATCGCAGGTGGGGCGGCGGCGTCAAGCCTGTGGAAAATGAAAAGACTCCACTACCAGAATTCCTCTGCGGTGAGTTTCATCTGTGTTCGTCGGCGTTCATCTGTGGCCAAAATTGTGCTGCCCGCGGTACAGCCCAAAGGGCGGAACCATGGTCGAAAGACTAAAAGCAGGCCCTACGTTAGACCCACTCCGCGATAGCCACAAAGACTACTATGGCAGCAATCGAAATTCGGGTATGATACTCCTGGAATCATAGAATGCCCGCGGGGAGCGGGCCGGTCATGAAACCGCGATTTGACGACCGAATTTTCAATTTCCCTCTGCCTCCCAGCGCAGGGGAAGAAACTCCCGGCGTCTGTCTGACGCGACGAAGCCTGATAGGTCTGCTGGCTGTCGGAGCCTTCGCCGGAGTTACAAGATCGGCCCGCGCGGCGATCTGCTCGACGGGCGCCTACGCGCATGGGATTGCGGTCACCAGCGTGAGTTTTTTCCCCGACGGGAAGACCCTGGTGAGCGCGGGGCAGGACAACTTCGTGAAGTTCTGGACGATTCCGAACGGCGCTCTCTTCCGTTCCATCGCTAACGATGCCGTCCCCATTCAGGTAGCCGTGAGTCCCAATGGGAACCGTATCGCCGTAGCGATGGCCGGCGGGCATCTGGAGCTCTGGTCGGCCGATGGCGCCACGCGCCGTCCGCTGGTGGGCCACACGGACACAGTGAATGCCGTCGCCTTCACAGCTGACAGCGCCCAATTGATCTCGGTCAGCCTGGATCGAACCACGAGGATCTGGTCCGTGGCGGACGCCAGGCTGCTGCGAACTTTTTCCGACACAACGGACGTGATGGCCCAGGTAGCCATTCCACCGGCAGCGCGCGTCCCCGCCGGGCGAGGCGCAGCGCCGCGGCGTCTGCTGGTGACATCCGGAACGCAACTGCATCTGCGATCGCTCGCCACGGGCGCGATCCTGCAAACCGCGGCAGGCAAGGCCTTCGCGCTCACTCCCGACGGCCAGTTCCTGGCGGCGCAGGATGGAACGCGCCTGTATATGGACGCTTCCCTCAGCCTGGCCGCGATCGTTTCGCTGGTGGACCGGCAAAGCGCCACTTCGCTCTCCTTTAGCGCCGATGGCAAGCGGCTGGCGGTGGCTTATGCCGACGCCCCGGCCGAGCTTTATTCGGTGCCCGATCTGACCCTGATCCTGAAGCTGCAGGCGGCCCAGGCGCCGTGTCTCTCGACGGCTATGGATCCCCAGAATCATTACCTGGCAGTGGCCTCCGGGATGACCATCTACCTTTATACGCTGCCGGCTGGCAGCCTCGTGCCGGTCTGTTTCATGGACATTGCGGCATCGTCGCCGTCTTCCAGCGGAACCCAGTATATCGAGGACGGCCTGCTCTACACCGTTGCCTGCGGGGCGTCGACTCCGGTCGGCTTCGCGTGCACCTGCGACTGCGTCCCGGGCGAGTGCCCCTGTGTCATCGATACCGGCTGCTCATGTGTGGGCGATTCGGGATGCGGTTGTGTTTCCGACACCGGCTGTTCCTGCGTTTCGAATACCGGCTGTTCGTGCGTCGGCGACGTGGGGTGCTCCTGCGACTCCGACTATGGCTGCGGGTGCGTGGACGATATGGGTTGCGGATGCGACGGCGATGTCGGCTGCGGATGTGATGGCGATGTAGGTTTACGGTAGCGCCGATTGGCGGCAGCCTCTGGGTCGCGCGCAGGATACCGTTCTTGGATGCCATCCTGCCCCGCAGGGCCGCGCAGTTGTACGACTAGCGGCCCGAAATCTTGTAAGCCGCAACGATTCTCACGAACCGAATCCTCTGAGACCCTGATCCCCCAAAGGACCGCGCCTTCGTGACCTCTGCCCCCTCTGTGCCCTCCGGTTTTGACTTTGTTTTTCTCCGTGTATCTGCGCCTCTGTGGTGAATATTCTTTTGGTTGCGGTTTGGCGCTCCATGTTCATCGGTGTTCATCGGTGGCCAAACTTGTGCGCCGCTCGGTACCGAGCCACGTGACTGGTTTGTCCCGGGCCCGTCGAACTATGTTGGTGGCAACAGCCATGCCGGCGCAGGGCCGGCGGGGTCGGAGAATACATCCCAGGTGGTGTTTCGCGGGGCCCGTTCCGCGGCCAGGATCAAGGCTCGCGCCAGATCGCTACGCGGAATGCGCTTTTTCAAGTCGAGTTTGTGGCGTGGCGGGGTCGCCGCCACCGGCACGCTGCCGCCTGCTTCGTCGTTCAGTTTCGCGGCGCGGCAGATGACGTAAGAAAGGCCGCTGCCTTTCAGCGCGTGTTCCCGGTCGAGAATATTCCGCCGCATCCCCGGCTTGCTGGCGTTCAATACCCACCACACCCAGGACGGCCGGTCCGGTCCGATGACCGACAGCAGCACGAATTTCGGCGGCGCCGCGGCCTGCTCGGCAGCTTGCATGGCGTTCACGCATCCTTCAAACATCACCGCGCGAATGTCCTGGCGGGGTTGGAACCGGCCGTGAATGTCGACGGTATAGAACACCGCGTCGAATTCGCCGTCCAGCGCCCGCGCAATTGACCGCGCGTCGGTCACATCGGCCGCGAACGGCTCGATAAAAGGGCCGGCCTTCGGCGGACGGCGGGAAATGGCGCGCACGCAGGTTCGCCGGCCCGCGAAATTGCGGACCAGCGCCAATCCCGTTCCACCGCCGGCCCCTACAACGGCATATCGTTTCATGCTTGCCTCTCCCCTGGAATCACAGAATGGCGGACAGCACGCCGGCGGCCGCGGAATGCAGTCCGGGCGCGGCTGCGAGAAAGTCTTCGCTCGCGAGGCTCCACGGCCGGCCCTGGATGTCGGAGATCGCGCCGCCGGCTTCCTCCACCAGCAGCGCACCCGCCACCAGCCCGGAGCGGACCTGGCTATATTGCCAGAACACGTCCATGCGTCCGGCCGCGATGTGGATAAGCTGCAAAGTCGCCGGCACCGAGACGCGCAGCACCAGGCCCGCTTCCAGCATGGCGGTGACTGACTGGCCGATGCGGCGGAATGTATCTCGGCTCTCACCCGGCTTAGCCTGGCCGGTGCCGACGAGCGCCGCATTCAGCGCGGTCTTTTTCGAAGGATGCAGGCGGACGCCATCGAGCCATGCGCCGCCGCCCCGGACAGCGGTGTAAGTATCGCCGGAGAGCGGCAGGTGGATCGCGGTCAGTACGGGCACGTTGTCCCTGACCAGCGTCGCCGTCACGCACCAGTCGGCCATGCCATGGATGTGATTGATGTTTCCCTCCACCGGGTCGGTGATCCACCATTCGCCGGCGGGCAGTTCGCCGCCCTCCAGTTCGTCCTCCGCCCACTGCGAGCCGGGGCGCGAGGCCAGAAGCGGCCCGCGCAGGAAGGCGAGCGATGCTTCGTCGTTGGCGTGGATCGCCGCTACCACGCCGGCGAGGTTTTCGAAGCGCGGTGCATGGGTGGAAAAGCGCTCCTTCAGATGGCTGCCCGCCGATTCGACCGCCGCGGCTGCGGCATGGAGGAGCGCCTTATCTTCATTGACTTCGATTTCAGCAGCGTGCGTCATCATTCAGCCACACCATGCGCAAGCGCCACGCCAAATGCCATCGAGCCTGTCTTCAACAGTTTGCGTGTGAAGAGAAGGCCCGGCGAGTCATCGGCAGGACAGCGTGGCGAAATTGTGCGACTCGGCTGGTCTGCTTACTTCCCAGCGAGTTTCTCGAACGGAATCGCGTCTTCGATGTGCACCCGGAAGCTCACCACCGATGCGGGACCGCGATCGCGATTGTAGCCGGGATCGCTCACGTGCTGGTAGTCGAACGCCACCGAAATCCCGCGCCAGACGTGTGCCGTGTAGTATGTTTCGAAAATCTTTTCGAGCCCGTAGCGCAATCCGCCGTCGCCCAGGATGAATCCCAGTCCCCCCAGCGCCAGGTACCGCCGATGGTCGCCCGAAATCCCGTTCTCCACTACCGCAACTCCCACTTTGTCCTGCGGGCGGCGCCACGGCGTTCCGCGGAAATCGCTGCCGGCTTCCGCCGTCCGGTCGATTTCCGTGTAGGCGAAGGACTCGGTGTGGCCGTCGTTCCATCCCAGGCGGAAAAAGGCGCGCCACAATTGCGTCAACTCCTGTTCGCCATTCAGTCCGAACCCGTATTTCACTCGTCCCTGTTTGCGGTAGAGGGTGATGTCCGGGACGGCACCCTTGCCGGAGAGATACCCGTCGATGGCTTCGCGATAGCTGCCCATATTGGCGTGGTTCTCGAAGCCCAGCGCCCGCACCACGGTGGCGCGCTTGGCCAAAAACTCCGGGTGGTATTCGAATTCGTAATTCTCACCGCGGGCGCGCGCCACGTCCCAGTCGAGCACGATCCCGTTGGCTACCGTGGGCATCAGCATCTCGCCGAATCGCGCCGCCCATTTCTCCGCATAAAACTCCGCCACCAGCCCGTAGGTGTAGCCGCGTGTGTCGGCGGCATAATCGAAGGCGCCGTTGTTTACCGCCGACCAGTTCATGAACTGCAGGTGGCTGTCGCTGCCCACCGAGTTGAGGTCGAAAAAATCCACCGTGCTCATCTTTCCGGCGCGCAGTTCCAGCCGCCTCGCGGCAACCGTGGACGCGAGCGACAGCGGGTTGCGCGTCGCCTCCGTCGTCTCTTTGCTGAACGGAATGGTATAGTGCAGCATCGCTCGGGCGAAATAGGGTGCTTCGCCCAAGGTTGGATTGCGAACTACGTCCACGTTGGGAAAGCCGGCGATGCCCAGCGCGCTGCTCAGGCCCGCGCCACCAGCGCTTTCGAGATCGGCGAAAATTTCCAGCCCGTTGGCAATCCGGAACCCCGTATAGAGCGTTTCCACCCGCGAAGTGGCATCCTGCGCGGCGGGTGCGAAGCTGTTCGGCCCGGAATATTTCGCCTCGAAAGACGGATGATATTGGCTGATGAAGTTCCCTTGCACCGATATCCAGAAGCGGTCCCCGAACGATGGCTGATCGTCAGCCGCGGGGGATTGCGCGGGCGTGGGCGCGTCGGTCCCTTGAGCGTACAAGGGCCAGGGTGTCAGGATGAGGAAAGC
>CAZARO010000081.1:0-10732 GCA_964487165.1 uncultured Solibacteraceae bacterium
CGTGTTTATCGGTGTTCATCTGTGGCCAATTTCTATTCGTTCCGGAGGTTGGACCGCTCGACTCGTCGGGCTGGGGAGCGTGGTCAACTGATCCAGCGCGCCAGCCCGAAGGCCGCCGCTGAAGCCAGCCCGCCGATCACCACCGTCTGCAATCCGCCCCGCAGCGGCGCAATGCCCGTGAGTTGGCCCTTCACGTACCCGAACACGAACAGCGCCACCAGCGTCACGGCCACCGAGTAGCGCAACGCGGTGTGCAGATCGTCTACCATCATGTACGACGAAAGCGGCACCAGGCCGCCCAAAATGTAGGACACCGCAATGGTGACCGCGCTGTTGCGCGCGCGCTGCGGGTCGGGCTCTTCGAAGCCCAGCTCGAAGCGCATCATGAAATCCACCCACCGTTTCTGATCGGCGCAAATCGCCTTCACCACCGGCTGGAGATCCTGCTCGGACATGCCATACCCGCGAAACACGTCGGCCACCTCGTCGGTTTCTTTCTCGGGCAGTTCCACCGTTTCACGGATCTCGCGCTGCCGTTCGGACTCGTAATGGTCGCGGTCCGTGCGCGCCGCCAGGTATCCGCCCAGACCCATGGCGATGGAGCCGGCGGCGATTTCCGCCAGGCCGGCAATCACTACCAGCTTGCTGGTAGCCGCCATGGTGCCGGTGAGTCCCGCGGCCAGCGCGAAGGGCACCGTCAGCCCGTCGGACATGCCGATTACTACGTCGCGAACCGTGGCCGAAGCTTCGAAGTGTTTCTCCGCGTGCATGGTGGTATGCATACCCTGAACATCATCGCACGCCGCGCCGGAGCAACGCCGCGTTACTGGGCGCCGCGGGAAAGCAGCATGGTTTTCACCGTCAGGAAGATGATGTATGTGTCCAGGCTCAGCGACATGTTCTTGATGTAGTACAGGTCGTATTCCAGCTTGGTCATGGTGTCTTCCATGGTTTCTCCGTAGCGGAAGCTCACCTGCGCCCAGCCCGTGATCCCCGGACGTACGCAGTGCCGCTGCCGGTAGTACGGAATCTTCTGCGAAAGCTCGCGCACGAACTCCGGGCGCTCCGGCCGCGGCCCCACAATCGACATGTCCCCCTTCAGGGTGTTGAACAATTGCGGCAGCTCGTCGAAGCGCAGCTTGCGAATGATCTTCCCCACCTTGGTGATCCGCGGATCGTCCTTCGACGCCGTCACCGCCCCCGTAATCGCTTCCGCGTCCGCCCGCATGGAGCGGAACTTGTACACCGTGAACGGCACATCGTCCATGCCCACGCGCACCTGCCGGTACAGGATCGGCCCCGGCGAGGAGAATTTCACCGCCAGCGCCGTGAACGCCATTACCGGCGCCGCCACGATCAGCCCGACCGCCGCGATCAGCCAGTTGAGCACCGTCTGCAACACCAGATTCTGCCGCCGCGGACCTAATTCCCCCGAATAAATAAATTGCGCCGGACGCAGTTCCTTCAAACAGACCCGCCCGCACAGCCGCTCATACGCCGTGGCCGCTTCCTCAATGATGTTCCCGGCGAAACGCAGCTCCAGCAGTTCGGTCACCGGCATCCGGCTGCGCCGCTCCGTCATCCCCACCACGATGCGGCTGGGCTTGGTGGCCTGCACAATTTCTTTCAGGTCGGAAAGTCTGCCCAGCACTTTCGCACCCCGCAGCGCATCGCCCGGCTGGTGCGCGTCGTCCACATAGCCGGCCACCGCGAGCCCCATTTCGGGATGCTCCTCCAGGTGCTCGGCGATATCTTCCAGCAGGGGGCTGCCCCCCACCATCAGCAGGCTTTCCCGCCCCATCACCTTGATGGCGAAGGTACTGAACAGCACCCTCCAGAAGTAGATCGCCACCACCCCCAGGGCGCTGCCTACCGCCATCACGCGGGCTGAAACGCGCACCTCGGGAATGATGTAGCTCAACAGCCCCTGGAATAAGAAAGCGCCGCCCATCACCAGGCAAAGCTGCTGCAGCAGCACGATCCGGCTCTTCACGTAGAATTGCGAATACAGATCGTTGAAGTGCATGCCCAGCAGAATGGTGACCAGCACGGGAATCAGGTGTATCAGGCCGCCGTCGTAAATCAGGTTGACCCAGGGATCCACGTCCAGTTCCAGGTAAACGGCGATGATGAAGGCCGACGTGAGTAGCAGGATCTCCGACAGCAACAGCACCACTGTCGTGGCGGGAACGAAGACGCGAAAAATGCGAGTCATCCGAAGAGCGTGTTGGAGTACGCCAGTCCCACATTATAGCGATACGGCGCCTGCAGAGGCTGTTGCTGGCGGTACTTGCCGGGTACTAAGAGCACCGTATCGGCGGCCCGTTTGGATATAGTGAGAAGTACAATTCATGCAACCGGCCGAGACCTCCCGTCCCACCGACTCGCTCGCGTCGCTCGAAGCCGACGCGGGCCGGATGGCCGTTAGCCTGGAAAAAGGCCGCTATTTCTGCCTCCTGGTGCTCACCGTGGTGTACGCTGCCGGCGCCATGCTGCACGCGCGCGGCAAGCCTTTCTGGTATGACGAGGTCTTCACCGTGATGGCGGCCGCGCCAGCCAGCGTGGCTGCTTCATGGCAGGCGGCGCAGAAGCTCGACGCCGCTCCCCCGCTCACCCATCTGCTGACCCATTTCGCGGTTCACTGGTTCGGACAGAATGAAATCTCCGCCCGGCTTCCGGAGATCGCCGGATTCTGGGTGTTCTGTCTCTGCCTGTATTCCTTTGTACGCCGCCGCCTGGGTATTTTCTTCGGCCTGGTGGCGCTGCTGCTGCCGCTCGCCACCGAAGCTTATGACTACGCCTACGAGGCGCGTCCTTACGGGCTGGAACTCGGCTTCTGCGGCCTCATGCTGGTCTGCTGGCAGGCCGCCACCGGCTCGCGGCGCTTCCGGTACGCCGCCGCCTGCGCGGGAATCGCCCTCAGCCTGGCCGGCGCATTGCTGTGCCAATACTACGCGGCATTGCTGTACTTGCCGTTGGCCGCCGGGGAGGCGTATCGTTCGTGGAAGGCGCGGCGCGTCGCGTGGGGCATCTGGGTAGCGATGTTTTTCGGCGTGGCGCCCCTCATCTGGCGGTTGGCCACTATCCGCGCCGTGGTCCAGGGTTTCAGCCAGACTTCCTGGACCAGGGTATACCCCATCGAGGCTAGGAATTTTTGGAATGAAGGCCTGCAGCCCAGCTTGAGCGTACTGGTGCTGGTGCTGGCAGCGATGGCGATCTGGGCCTGGAAATCGCCCGGTCCGTCAGAACGGTTAGAAAAGCCTCCTGCCGTTCCGCCCCACGAACTCCTCGCCGGCATTCTCTTCCTCGCCATTCCGGTGCTGGTAGTGGGCTCCGGGGTATTGGTGACCCACGTGTATTCGTCGCGCTACGCGCTGGTCGGCCTTACGGGCGTAGTGCTCCTGCTGCCCGCGGTTATGGCGCGCCTGTCGGGCGGACGCTCTCTGCCGGCATTCATCATGCTGGCGTTTGCCACGCTCCCGTTGATCGAGGTTACCGCTACCATTCCGCCGCCGCGCGATCTACTGTCGGAGGAATTCGTGCTTGTGGAGTCCCTGAAGCAGGGGCCCGTGGTGGTAGAAGATGGCCAGCTGTTCATGCAAATGTGGTTCTACCTGCCGGAGCCGCTGAAATCGAATATGATTTTTCTGGTCGATAGCGAGGCTTCGGTGAAATACCAGGTCTTCACCACGTCCGCCATCGACGCGGCCTTGAGCAGCGTCCGGCTCTCTTTCCCCATACGCGTATTGGACTACCGCACCTTCGCCACCACCGGGAAGGAATTCCGGCTTCTGCAAAATCCCTTGAGGCCGGGGTGGTTGCTCGATAAGATCGCCGCCGACGGCGGCTCCGAAGTTATCGACCGATATACTAACCTGCGCCAACTCTATCGCATCCGGATCAAGTAACCACCGCGGACCGCTCCCTTTGATCGCAGCTCAGTTACAAGTAGGGTGCAAGCAGCCGGGCTTTCCGAGCCACGGCCGCGGGGAGTGGTTAATGGGACGGCCTCAGGTCGTAAATCCGGAACGAATCGCCCACATAGCCGGTGGGTTCGCGTTGTACCAGCCAGTCGTAACTCCCGTCGCGGGGGCGCCACTCGTAGAGCACACTCATGCTGATCGCCACCACGCATCCCTGCGCCCGCGCCTCCTCCGCGCTGCCCGGGATCGGGTGCGCCGCGATGCCAAAGTGCGCCGGCGGAGCGACGGTGAATGCCGCCAGGCAAACATTGCCGGCCGCGCCGCGCCGCTCCAGGTAGCCCTGCAGGCGCTTCATGTCCTGGCCCCAATCGAGGTTGGAATCCACCAGGTATTTCGATCCCTGGCTTCGTCCGCCGCTGGGCCAATTGAAAAACGCGAGGTACCGCGGGAAGGCCGCGGCCGATTCCACCGCCACCAGCGCCAGGCAGATTGCAGCCGTCCACCGGAAGAACGTCGGCAGAGCGGGCCGTCGGAATGCGAACAGCATCGCCGCGGGCCAGATGAAGAGGAACGGATAGATGGGCAGAATGTGGCGGATGCCGATATTAATATGGGCGGTGGTGGAGACCGCAAAATAGGCCAGCGGTGGAAGGGTCAACGCGTACCATTCCGGACGCGCGCGCAGCACCTTGAAAACGAACATCCGCGGCCCGGCGCGGAGCACAATCAGGGCGGTGGCCCCCGCCGCCAGCAGCAGAAGCGCCAACAGCCCGGTTGGTGTCTTGACGCCGAACACCACCGGAAAGTAATACCACCAGCCCACCGATCCTGAAACCTCCCCCAGAAGATAAGAGTTGTGTCCGCGGGCGTTGTGCCGCGAGAGATATAGAAAACCGCGCCAGAACGAAGGCGCGGGGATTGGAAGGCGCAGCGCCGCCCGATCCACCTCCCGCGCCAGGCTTGGATGGCTCAAAAGTTTCGTGCCGAGCGGCGCCATGGCGGGGTTGTTCAGCAACACCGTCGAGAGCGGCGTGCCGCTGAGCTCCGCCGGCAGAAGGGGGCGCGTCTCGAATCCGTAGGACGCGTACAAAGCCACGAACGCGCCCGCCAGCACCACTGCCATGGTCTTGAAAAAGTGCCCGAAGGAACAACGCCAGGGCGGCGCTTGCAAGGCGGCAGCCTGCCGAAACCCCTGTACCACATACCAGATAACGAAGACCACCGGCAGCAGCAGGGCGGAGTATTTCACCGCCAGCGCGATCCCGGTGAGCAGGCCGCACCACAGCGCGCCGCGCATGTCCCCGCGGGCCAGAAACGCGTTCCACGCCATGCAGGCGGCAAAAAAACTGAACGCCGCCGCAAGATCGGTGGTGTCCAAGTGACCGTGGGCGATGAAAGTCGGATCGAAGGCAAACAACAGCAGCGCGGCCAGCGCGGGAACGGCTCCGAAATGGCGCCGCGTCCACCAGGCGATGACGCCGCCCAACAGCAGCGTGAGCATTACTTTGGGGAGCCGTCCCGCCGTCAAAATGGTCTCCGCTGGAACACTGTTTTGATACAGGAAATCCCCATCGGAGCCCCATTGCGCGGGGTTGCCTTCGGCGAATGCGTCAGCCGGCTGGAAGCGCAGGTGGAGCAACAGCAGCGGCAGCGCTGAGAGCGCCTGCGACAGCGGCGGGTGTTCCAGCACCGCCGGTAGCGTCCCGGTTTTCAGGAAAGTGTACCCGTAACGAAGGTGGAAGGCCTCGTCGACGGTGTCGCTGTCGAGGAAGACGCCCGCCAACATGGAGACGCACATGGCGGCCAGCAAGGCTGCGGCGCAGGCGCGAAAATGCCGCTCCAGAAACGGCACTGCCGCCGGGGACTTGCTGGGAGCCGGTGCCGTGAGGACGTCCGCCATAGATCGGCCAAAGAAAGAGTAGCACCGGCCGCCACGGTATGAGCAGTACCCGAAAGCAAACAGCGGGCGTTACGTTTCAGCCATGAGCCGCAATCATAACTTTGGTTGACAAGGGCTCCAGCCAAAAAGAAGCTACCGGAGCCGGCCCGCGTCGACTATTATCCATTGATAACGAGCTGACGCTCCCGATACCCGCGCGCCTGGCGCCTAAGTCAAACCTCTGCAGGGCTCTCTTGACGAATACCTCGGAACCGATCGCGACCCCAGGCTGGAACGGGATCTCGCGAAAGGGTACTTCACGGACCGAAAAGCTTGCGCCCCATCGGGCCCCTGAGCGCCTGCTGCCACCCCGTTCAATGACCGGCGGGCACTTTACCCGCGGGTTTGAAATGGCGAATGAACAGCAGCAATGGGATGGTCGCCAGAGTGAGCCACGCGATGATCCGGAAGCAGTCCATAAAGGCCAGCAGGCTTACCTGATGTTGGAGCTGCTGAAAAATGCCGCCTTGCGCCGCCGCCGCGGCATCGGGTCCCGTAAGCCCCTTGCCGACCAGGTAATCCGCGAGAGCCTGGGTCCGCTCCGCGAATTGTCCCGACGTGGCGGCAATCGAAGAGCCGACGTTGGTCTGATGGAATTCGTGGCGCCGGTCGGCGACCGTCGTAATCATGGCGATTCCGAAGCTGCCGCCCCAGTTGCGGAAGAAATTCGTCAGGCTGGATGCGCGATTGTTCTGGTCCGGTGTTAGTTGGGAGTAGGCGATGATACTCACGGGAACGAAAAAGAAGCCGTAGCCCAGCCCCTGGTAAATTCTGGCCAGCGCGTAATGCCAATAGTCGGTGGCGAGAGTGAAGGTGCTGTAATGCCACATCGCCGCCGAGACGATGGCGAGGCTGACGGTAATCAACACCCGCGGGTGGACTATTTTGCGTTGAATGAGTTGCGCTCCGATGGGCGCCAGCAAGGTGATGACGAATGCCCCGGGACCCAGCACCAGCCCGGCGTCGATGGCGCGGTAGCCGTAGAGCGACTGGAGAATCTGCGGAATCAGCGTCGTGCTGCCGAATAGTCCCAAGCCGAATACGAAGAACAGGACGTTGGAGATGGCGAAGTTCCGGTTGGCGAGCAGGCGGAAGTCGATTACAGGGTCCTTCGCACGCATCTCCCAAACGATGGTGCCGACCCAACCGAACAGCGCCAGCCCCAGCATCCAGCAGATGAACGGACTGCCGAACCAATCCTCGATCTGGCCGCGGTCGAGCGCGACTTCAAGCGTGGCCGATGCCAGGGCGATGAGCGTGATCCCCAACCCGTCCACGGTCAGCTTGCCGCCCGGCCGTACCGCGGCGCGCTCGGCTTCGAAAGCCGGCGGATCCTGGAGCAGACGGCTGCTCAGAATCAGCGCCAGGATGCCGATGGGAACATTGATGAAGAAGATCCAGCGCCAGCTGTAGTTATCCGTGATCCATCCGCCCAGCACCGGGCCGATGGCCGGCGCCGTTACGATCACGATGGTGTACACCGCGAATGCCGAAGCCCGCTTCGCGAGAGGGAAGGTATCTACCAGGACGGACTGCGCTACCGGCGCCAGTCCTCCGCCCGCGATGCCTTGCAGCACGCGGCTGGAAAGCATGATGCCGAGCGTAGGCGCCAGGCCGCAGAAGAGCGACGTAAGCGTGAAGAGCGCCACACAGCCCAGATAGTAGTTCTTGCGGCCGAAGACGCGGCTCAGCCACGCGGACATGGGGAGAACCACGGCGTTCGCCACCAGATAGGTCGTCAGAATCCAGGTGACCTCGTCATAACTTCGGCCCAATCCGCCGCCGATGTACGGCAGAGACACGTTGGCGATCGAGGTGTCGAGCAATTCCATGAAGGTGGCGAGCGTTACCGTCACCGCGATCAGCCACGGATTGACTGCCGGCTTAACAGTGGTCATGATATCCCTCCGTTGCGCCCGGTCAGCGGACCGTTACCCGCGGCTCCACAGACATTCCCGGCCGCAGCAGGTGCTGCGAGTCCTGCCCTTCGCTCAGGCGGATTCGCACCGGGAATCGCTGCACCACTTTGACGTAATTGCCGGTGGCATTTTCCGGAGGAAAGAGGCTGAATAGCGGGCCGGCCGCTCCCGGAAGGTTCTCCACTCTGCCTTGGAAATCGCGATCCAGGCTGTCGACGTGAATTCGCACCGGCTCGCCCGCCCTCATCCCCTTAAGCTGCGTCTCCTTGAAATTGGCGGTGATCCAGATGTCGTCCAGCGGCACCAGGATCATGAGCGCCTGCCCCGGCTGAATGCGATGGCCCAGTTCCACCGTCTTACGCCCTACGACACCGCTCACCGGCGCGTAGATCTTCGTGTAGCTGAGATTGAGCTGCGCCGTGTGTACGTCGGCGGCGGCCTGTTCCACGCGGCCGGCCGCCGATCGCGATTTCGCTTCCGCGTCAGTGATCTGCTGCGGCGCTGTGCGTGCTGAGTCGATCTGCGCGTCCCGCTGCGCCACCAGGCTGTGAGCTTCCGCGATCTTCTGCTGGCCGGACTGGATGGCGGCGCGATCGGCCTCCACGGCCTCGACCGCGGCAGTGGCTTCCGTTTCCCGCGCGTCGTATTCGGAGCGCGAAATTTCATGCTTTTCGACCAGCGCCTGATAACGAACGCGATCCCGCTCGGCCCTGGCGGAGACGGCCTGATCCTGCTCCAAGCGGTGCTGCGCCACCCCCAGATTGGCCTCCGCTTCGCTCACCGCGGACAGCGCCTGCTCCTTGGCCGCCTCCGCCGCGCGCAGCTGGCTGAAGGCACTGGCGTCCACAATCGGCACCGTCACGCGGGCGGAATGCACCTCGGCATTGCGCGTATCGAGGTCGGCCCGGGCATGCTCCAGTTCGGCCTCGTAGTCTCGCGGGTCGAGTTCCACCAGCAAAGTCCCCGCTTCCACGAACTGGTTGTTCTCGGCTTTCGGATTGATATAAGTGACGGTGCCGCTGATGCGCGCGCTGATGGAGTCCAGGTGTCCCTCCACCTGCGCGTCGTCGGTCGATTCGAATGCCTGCGATTGCACCCACCACGCCGACGCTCCGCCGGCCAGAGCCAGCGCGGCGAACAGCACCAGCCACGGCGACAGTTTCCGTTTCGGCCGGGCGGGCACTTCTACCAGGTGCGGCTTGGGGCTCTCCACCTGCTCGGTCTGATCTGATTCCTGGGGCATGTTATTTCCCTCCTAGTAACTGCGGCAGCCTGGTGTCGGCGCCACCCATGGCGCGCGCCAGGGCGATTGTCGCCACGTTCAGCGAGTACAAACTTTGGATGTAATTTTCATTCGCGGCGGCCACTACTTCCTGCGCCTGGACCACCTCGAGATAATTCGTCACGCCGTTGGCATATCGGTCCTGTGACTGTGCCAACGCGCGTTCGGCGAGCGCCCGGCTGCTCTCCGCCACCTTCACGCTGGAGGCGGAAGCGCCGGCATCCAGCCAGGCGACGCGCACGTCATAAGCGACTCGCCCGCGTAAATCCTCGTACTCCGCCCGGCGGCGCTCCAGGTCGGCCTGCGCCTGTTGGATATCGGCGTGAATCCGGCCGCCGGTATAAATCGGCACCGAGACATTGCCCGCCACCGTGTATAACTGGTTGAAGTTCCCGATATTGTTACCGCCGCCGCCGTAGTCCGCGCTGAGCGAGATGACCGGGAGCCTTTGCGCCTTCTCAGCGCGCACGGCGGATTCCGCGGCGCGGACGGAAGCTTCGGCGCTGGCCAGGTCGGCGCGTCCTTGGATTGCTTCGGCGGTCGCGGATTCCAGAGTCATCGCCGCGAGGCTCGCCGCTGACGGCTGGTCGGTGAGTTCGAACTGCTGGTCGATCGCCAACCCCGCGATACGCGCCAACGTGAGCTTGTCTTTCTCCAGTTGATTCCTTACGTTGGTGACGCCCTGCTCGGCCGATTGCCGCTCCACCCGGGCGCGCAGGGAATCGATCTCCGGCGATACTTCGGAAACTACGCGATTCGCTGTGAGCCGGTCCAACTCCTGCGCCGCTGCGACTTGCGCCCTGGCCGTTTCCAGGCGGGCCGCGCTGGCGACCACTTGAAAGTACGCGGTCCCCACCGCGAGCACCACCACATCGCGCGCGTCTTTCACGCTCAATGCGGACGCCTGCTCGTCGTTCTTGCGGGCGCGATACCGCTCGCGCAACTGCTGGTCGAACACGGACTGCGAGACCGCGACTCTGGCGTCCTGGTAACCGAAGCCGCCGGTGGTGGGCGGAAATGCGGGCAGTCCCGGAATCGCCGGCAGCTTGAGCCCGATTTCTTTGTAGCTGAGGTCCTCATACGCCTGGCGGCCGCTCGCCGAAATCTGGGGCAGGAGCGCGGACAAGGCGCGGAGCCGGTCCGCGTGGATGTCGGCGCTGCCCTGCTGCGATTCCACCAGACCCAAGTTGTAGCGCAGCCCCCGGGCGATGGCATCCGCGAGCGAGAGCTTAAGCGTAGTCCCGGTGGATTTCGCCGGCACGCTGCCTAAATAAGGATTCTGCCGTTCCGCGGCCTGGGCGCTGGGAGTGGTGGTTCCTTCCGCGGGATTGATGGGCTTCGGGGTGGCGACGGAATAGCTCAGAGGGTCGGTTGGCCCCGACTGAGCGAAAACAGACAAACTGGCTGCCGCCGCGAATACCGTCCACCGGCTTTGTATTTTTGTACTCATTTTCCCCAGAACCTCTCCTTGCGCAGATATCAGTTTTGATGCCAAAGAGACCGAGCGGTCGCAAAAATATCGCCGGCTCGGAAATTTGAGACCGGACGGTCTCCTCTAGCATCAAACGGGGGATATGACCAAAGGTGAACAAACGCGCCAGAAGATCGTCGCAGCCGCGGCGCCCATCTTCAATCAACGCGGGTACGAAGGCAGTTCCATGGCCGAACT
>CAZARO010000082.1:0-10719 GCA_964487165.1 uncultured Solibacteraceae bacterium
ATACCACCATCGTGGAAGTAGCCATGAATTGCGCGCCCGCCGTCAGCAACGACGGCAGCACGTTGTACTTCGGCGTGTCGGAAGGCCCCATAGGCAATGGTTACTCCCCGGGTTATCTGGTGGCCGTGAACAGCACCACGCTGGCGCCGGTTGCCCGCGTTCGCCTGACGGACCCCGCGACCGGAAGCAACGCGCTGGTGCTGGATGCCAGTTCCGCGTCCCCCACCGTGGGCCCGGACGGCGATGTCTATTACGGCGCCTTCGAATCTTCGTGCTGCACCAATGACGACCGCGGCTGGCTGTTGCATTTCGATTCTACGCTGACGCACGCCAAGACGCCGGGGCTGTTCGGTTGGGACACCACGCCTTCCGTGGTACCAGCCAGCCTGGTGGCTTCTTACACCGGCTTATCCTCTTACTTACTCTTCACAAAGTACAACAACTATAACGGTATCGGTCCCGGCGGCAACGGGCACAACAAAGTCGCCGTGCTCGATCCGAACAACACCGAGACCGACGCCGTAACCGGCGCCTCGGTCATGCAGGAAGTAATCGCCATCCTGGGGCCTACGCTCTCTCCGCCCGGCAACAGCAACGGGAGCGTGCGCGAATGGTGCATCAATAGCGGCGCCATAGACCCGTTCAGCGGCTCGGCCATGGCTAACAGCGAGGACGGCACTATCTACCGCTGGAGTTTCGCCACCAACTCGCCGGTGCAACAGGTGACCTTGACCGCCGGCGTGGGCGAGGCTTACACACCTACCGCGATCGGCGCCGATGGCACCGCCTATGCCATCAACGACGGCAATCTGTTCGCCATCGGCCAGGCGTCCAGCCCGGCAATCCTGTCGAGCCACATCGGCGCTTTTGTACAAGGACAAAGCAGCGCCACTTACACACTTACTGTGACTAACAGCGGCTCGGCGGAGACTAATGGAATTGTCACCGTGACCGATACTCTGCCGGCGAGCCTGACCGCGACGGCCATCGGTGGCTCGGGGTGGGCTTGTACGCAGCCCTCGGGGCCGTGCTCGCGCAGCGACATGCTGACGGCCAGCGGCAGCTTCCCGGCACTCACCCTTACCGTGAACGTGGCGGGCACCGCCCCGGCGTCGGTGACGAATTCGGCCGCCGTATCGAGCGATGGCGCCATCAACACAGTGAACTCCAGGGCCTACGATGTGACCGGCATCGACTCTCTGCCGTCTCTCAGCATCGCCGTCACCAACGGCGCCAGTTTCACCGAGGGGCAGGTTGACGCCGCGTACACCGTGACCGTGTCCAACGCATCCGGCGCCGGCACTACCAGCGGGGCGGTCACGGTCGTCGAAACTGTGCCCACGGGCTTGACCCTGGTGTCCATGGCCGGCGCAGGGTGGACCTGCCCCTCCAACGGAAATATCTGTACGCGCAGCGATCCACTCGCCGCCGGCACACCGTACCCCGCCATCACGGTGCTGGTGGACGTGGCCGCCAATGCAGCGTCACCGTTGGCCAACGCGGTGGCCGTCTCCGGCGGAGGGTCGGCATCCGCCAACGCCACCGACAATACCACCGTAATTGCCGTCCCCGCACTAAGTTTGACTAAAACAGCGGACGCCTTAAATGTCCTTGCCGGCTCCTCCATCGGCTACACCGTGACGGTCACCAATAGCGGCGGCGCCGCGGCCACCGCGGCAATGTTGAACGATCCTCTGCCCGCTGGAACGGGCATCTCCTGGAGCATCAGCCCCTCCTACGGCGGCTCCGGAACGTGCGCCGTCACGGGTTCGGTAGGCAGCCAGACGCTGAGCTGCAGTTACGGCAGTCTGGCGGCCGCCGCTTCCGCCACGGTCCACGTCACCAGCGGCACTGGAATATCGAGCTGTGCCTCCTACCCCAATACCGCGACCGTTACGGCCGGCAACAGCAATTCTCTGCAGTCCAGCGCGACCACTACTGTGCAGTGCCCAGGCCCGCTCTCGATTGTCACTAGCAGCGTGCCGTGGGTCACGCAATATCTGAGTTATAGCACCACGCTCCAGGCATCCGGTGGCACCCCGCCGTACACGTGGTCGGTGGTATCGTCCACCGGTGTCAGCCTTCCCGAAGGGATGAGCCTCGATCCGGCGAGCGGAATCGTAAGCGCCACCCAGGTCAACGGTCAGGGCGGGTACCTGGTTACCGTGCAAGTTACCGACAGCGCCACACCCAGCCCCGCTGTCGTCACGCAGCAGATCCCTTTCGGCGTGTACAGCGACACCAGTTTCGCCGGCTGCCCGATGTTTCCGCCGGACAACATCTATAACCAGCCAGTCAGCCAACTGCCGGTCGACACGAACCCGCAACATCAGATTCCTTCGGGGTACCTCAACGCGAAACTTCACCCGGATTTCGGACAAGGCTTTTATCCAGGTCCCGGCGGCATTCCATGGATGCGTGTGGCGGCCAACCAGCCGCTATCGAACGTGAATCTCGAGAACGGCGGTCAGATTGATCAGGCGGGCCTCTATTCGTGGCCGATTCCGCCGTGGCCCGGCGCGGCCGTCGAAGGTACATCCGACGGTCTATACGGCGAGGACCACCACATCCTGGTTCTGGAATCCAGCGTGAACAATATTTCCGGCCCGCAGACCGGTCCGTGTACATTGTACGAAACGTATCAGGGCATCGCTGTTCCGAACATGTTCGACGCGGCCAGCAACACTTGGACCCTGACGGCGGCTGCGCATTACGTATTGAACAGCGATGAAATCGCGGCCTCCAACTCCACCCTGGATAATGGGGCGCAGGATTCGCCGGGTATCCCCCTGGTGCCGCTGCTGCTGCGGTATAGCGAGGTTCCACTGGGAGCGCAACATCCGCTGCGCATCACGTTTCCCTCCCCTACCAACTGGTACGCTTGGCCCGCCACCGGTTGCTGCTCGGGCAGCGGCCCTCCGCAAGGCTTGCTGTACCGGCTCAAGGCCAGCGTCAACTGGCAGGCCACGTGCCCGGTGAGTAGCAATCCGCAGGCCGCTACGTTCCTGCAGGCGCTCCAGCAGTACGGCGCCTACATGAGCGATCACGGATCCAGCGGCTACGTGCAGGGCGTTCCCGACGTTCGATGGAACGACAATGATTTGGCGTGTATCAAGAACTTCACCGTCAGCGATCTGGAAGTAGTGGACAACTCCGCGCTCCAGGTGTCGGCCACCAGCGGGCAAACCAAGCCGTACGTAGTGCCGGCCACGCTGCCCGTTTTTGCGGTGGGCACGGCCTACAACGCTGCGATTTCCGTAGTTGGCGGCAACCCCGCAACCGTCCAGTTGGCGATTTCTTCGGGCGCCATGCCGCCGGGGCTTTCGCTCAATCCCGCCGCGGGAACCATCAGTGGCACACCAACCTCCTCCGCCGGCAGTCCGTACAACGTCGGCATCACCGCCACCGATACCGCGTCCGGACTTAGCTCGATGGAGCGGCAATTCGTCATCCAAGCTACGGTCTTGCCGGTGCCCGACCTAACGGTGGCGTTGTCCCATAGCGGAAACTTCACGCTGGATCAAACCGGGGCGATGTATTCGATTACCGTGTCCAACAGCGGCACCGCGTCCACCAGCGGAACCGTGACCGTGGTGGACACTCTGCCGGCTGGGTTCACCGCAACAGCCATGTCCGGAGCCGGTTGGAATTGCACCGTGGCAACGGTCACGTGTACACGCAGCGACGTTCTGCCCGCGGGTGGCGCCTACCCGTTGTCACTTACGGTTAACGTGGGTTCCACGCCGCCGTCCCAGGTGACCAATATTGCGACGGTGTCGGGCGGCGGCGAGGTCAACACGGCCAACGACCAAGCCTCGGACCCCACCACCGTCTCTCAAGTGCAATCGCCCCAGAGCATCACGTTCCCGCCCATTTCCAACCAGGTACTCGGCGCGTCGCCGTTCCCGATAGGCGCGACCGCTAGTTCCGGCTTGCCGGTAAGCTTCAACTCGCAAACAACCGCCGTCTGCACAGTATCGGGCACCACCGTGACTCTGCTCTCGGCCGGCACTTGCACCATCCAGGCGACGCAGACCGGCGATGCCGGCTACAGCGCAGCCCCACTGGTCAGCCAGAGCTTCCAGGTGCTTACCGCCCAGACGATCACGTTTGGAGGACTTGCGAACCAGACGTTCGGTGCAGCGCCATTTACGGTGAGCGCTTCTTCCACTTCCGGACTGACGGTGAGCTTCAACTCGCAGACGACACCGGTATGCACGGTGTCGGGGTCGTTGGTAACGCTGGTCGCCGGAGGCGCCTGTACTATTCAGGCGACGCAGGCGGGTAACACTACTTATGCGGCGGCCGCGGCGGTCAATCAAAGCTTCACGGTACTTATGCCCCAGACGATCACGTTCGCGGGGCTTGCCAACCAGACGTTCGGCGCGGCGCCATTTACGGTGAGTGCTTCTTCTAGTGCGGGACTGACGGTGAGCTTCAACTCGCAGACGACATCGGTATGTACGGTGTCAGGGTCGTTGGTGACGCTGGTCGCCGGGGGCACCTGTAAGGTTCAGGCGACGCAGGCGGGAAATACCACTTATGCCGCGGCTCCGAATGTAAGTCAGAGCTTCATGGTGAATCCGGAGGGCCAGACGATCACGTTCGGGGGGCTCTCGATCCAGACCTTCGGCGCGGCTCCGTTCACGGTAAACGCGACGGCCACTTCGAATCTGCCGGTGAGCTTCAACTCCCAGACTCCATCGATCTGCACCGTGTCCAGCGCCACCGTCACGCTGCTCTCTGGCGGCACCTGCACGATTCAGGCGACGCAGGCCGGCAACGCCAGCTATAACGCGGCTCCGAATGTAAGTCAGAACTTCCTGGTGAATCCGGCGAGTCAGACGATCGTGTTCGGGACACTTTCAGCCCAGACGTTCGGTGCGGCGGCGTTCACGGTGAGCGCGTCGGCCACTTCGAACCTGCCCGTCAGCTTCAACTCCCAGACGACCTCAATCTGCACCGTGTTAAGCGCCACCGTGACGCTGCTCTCCGGGGGCACCTGCACAATTCAGGCTACGCAAGCCGGTAACACCAGCTATAGCGCAGCTCCGAATGTGAATCAGAGTTTCACGGTGAATCCGGAGAGCCAGACGATCACGTTCGCCACACTTCCGAGCCAGGCGTTCGGAGCCTCACCGTTCACAGTAAGCGCCTCGGCCACTTCGAATCTGCCCGTCAGCTTCGCCTCCCAGACGACCTCAATCTGCACCGTGTTAAACGCCACCGTGACGCTGCTCTCAGGGGGCACCTGCACCATCCAGGCGAACCAAGCCGGCAACGCGAGCTACTCCGCCGCCCCGCCGGTCAACCAAAGCTTCCTGGTGACGTCCTCGAGTCAGACAATCACGTTCGGCACGCTCCCCAATGAAGCTCTGGGGGCGGCGCCCTTCACAGTGAGCGCGTCGGCCACCTCGACCCTGCCGGTCAGCTTCAACTCGCAGACCACATCAATCTGCACGGTGTCGACCGCCACCGTGACCCTGCTCGCCATCGGCACCTGCACCATCCAGGCGACCCAGGCGGGCAATGCCACCTACGCCGCTGCCCCCAACGTCAATCGGAGTTTCCTGGTGACCGGCGGGCTGGCCGTTCCCGGTGGCAGCGTGGGCTTCGCCAACACCATCGTGGGCAAGCCCAGCGCGACCCTCACCACCACCCTGCAGAACAGCGGCAACGCCGCTCTCATCATTACCTCGATCGCGCCAACTGGCGCCGACGCGGCCAACTATCAGTACACCGTGGACGCCGCCCACCCTTGCCCGATCTCGCCGGCAACTCTCGCCGCGGGAGCCGCGTGTACTCTCGACGTGACTTTCGTGCCGCTGTCTCAGGGCGCGCACAATAACGCGCAGCTCGCCGTCGTCGATAACAGCGGAAACGCGCCGGGCTCGACCCAGACCATCGGGCTCACCGGCATGGGAATCGTGCTCTCGTCGCTTGCGATCAACGCAGTCAACGCGTCCGTGGCATCCAATAGCACCGAGCAGTTCACCGCCACCGGCACATACAGCGACAGCTCCACGGCCAATCTCACCAGTCAGGCCACTTGGAATTCGAGCGCACCGGGCGTGGCGACAATCGCGGCTGGCGGCGTGGCGACAGCGGTGTCACCCGGCCAGACGAACATCACCGTGACTCAGGGCAGCGTGACTTCGAACAGCTTCCAGCTCACGGTGCTGCCCGGAACTGCGTCGGGCATCTCGGTGTATAGCGGCTCCCCACAGAGCACCACGGTAGGCACGGCATTCGGCAGCCTGTTGCAGGCGCTGGTAAAGGATAGCGCCGGCAACGCAGTGCCGAACGCGCAAGTGACATTCACGGCGCCGTCTACCGGAGCCGGCGCGACCTTCGCCAACGGCCAGGCGACTTACACCGCGACCACCAACAGCTCCGGCATCGCCACCTCCCTCAGCCTGACCGCCAACGCCACCGCGGGCAGCTATTCGGTGACTGCTTCCGCGACGGGCATGAGCACAACGGCTAGTTTCTCCTTGACGAACCTGAAAGCTCCAATCCTCACCATCTTAGAAGCGCCAGCGAATACGTTCGTCCAAGGCCAGACCGCGGTTTTCACCATCACAGTAGGGAACGCGGCCGGCGCGGGGCCTACTTCCGGACCCGTGACGGTGACGGAGACTGTGCCGAACGGCCTGACATTGTTGAGCATGAGCGGTGGCCCGGCGTGGAATTGCACCGTGCCGGCATCCTGCACGGCCAACGCCGTGCTGAACGGCGGATCCACATTCCCTGCGATCACTGTGACTCTGAGCTTGCCTTCCAATGCGCCGGCATTGCTGACCAATCAGGTGAGCGCATCGGGCGGCGGTTCGGCCCCAGCCGCGGCCCTCGATCCGACCCCGGTTTTCAGCGCCTGCACCGTCACGCAAAGCAGCAGCCCGAGCGTTACCGACGTCCAACAGCTCATCAACGAAGCGCTCGGAATCGCGCCGCCGGCAAACGACATGAACGGCGACACCATGGTAAACGTGTTGGATGTGCAGATTGTGCTGAACGCGGCGATGGGTCTCGGGTGTACCGCGTCATAGCTCCCTTCTCTCGGACGATCTCCATTGGGTTGACTTATTTAAGTCTCGCTGAGATAATAGCCCTGTGAAGCCCGGTTGCGTCCGTACTTCGATCGATCTGCCGCGGGACCTCCATCGGAGGCTCCATGAGGCGGCGGCCCGCAGAGGCTGTTCCGCCCGGCAGATTATCCTCGCCTCTATCGAAGAGGCCGTCGCGCAATCAGGGCCAACTCGGCCCCGCCGGCGCCTGAGCCTCGATCCGCCGCTGATCCCGCCGGCCGGCAGGCGCATCGACTTGACCAACGAACAGATCTATGAGCTCATTGATCTTCCCTGACGTGAACGTGTGGCTGGCGCTGGCCGCCCCCGAACACGTCCATGCCGCCGCCGCACGCCGGTGGTGGGAATACGAAACCAATCCCATCGTGTTTTCCCGCATCACCCAGCTCGGTCTCTTGCGGCTGATGACGACTGCCGCAGCCATGGACGGTAAGCCGCTGACCATGATCGAAGCCTGGCGCGTCCATGACCGGCTGTTCGACGATGATCGGGTCGGGTTTGCCGCTGAGCCCGCGGAGGTCGAAGCCCGCTTCCGTAAACATACGGCAGATCGCACAGCCTCGCACAAGCTGTGGGCCGACGCTTGGCTGTTGGCCTTCGCACAAGCCGCCCACGGAATACTGGTCACGTTCGACCGGGCGTTGGCCGCGCGCGGCGCCCACTGCTTGCTGCCGGAGCCCGGGACTTAAATTACTTGACCTGAAAGCGGCAAACGAAACTGATATGGCACTAGCGGCCGCGCTATTCGTACCGCAGCGCGTCAATGGGATTGATGCGCGACGCCTTCACCGCGGGATAGATTCCGAACACCATCCCCACAAACACCGACACGCCAAACGCGATCACCACCGACGCGGTAGTCACGATAGTCTTCCACTCCGCGGTGCGCGCAATCAGCCACGCCAGGAAGAAGCCGAAGGCAATTCCCAGCAGGCCGCCGCCCATCGAGATGAGCACCGATTCGGTAAGAAACTGCCGCACGATGTCGAACCGCCGCGCGCCCACAGACCGCCGGATCCCGATCTCGCGGGTGCGCTCCATCACCGTCGCCAGCACGATGTTCATGATGCCGATGCCCCCCACCAGTAGCGAAATCGCGGCGATCGCCACCATCACGTAAGTGAAAATGGTTTGCGTGCGTTTCTGCTGCGCCAGCAGGGCGGCGGGAATGGTGACGGAGTAATCCTGCACTTCGTGGTGCGTCTGGTTCAACACCGCTGTCACCACTTTGGCCACTTCCACGCTGTCCGCGTCCGTCCGCAAGCGAATTTCGATGCCGTCCAGATCGTCCTTCTGGCTGGCGCTGGTATCCCAGAATCGATATTGAAAGGTGTTGAGCGGGATATACACGATGTTGTTGATGTCCTGCATCCCCCCGCCACTCGAACTGGCGCCCGCCATCAGCTGTTCGCTCAGCACCCCCACCACTTCGAGCCACGTTTCATTCGCCTTGATGAATTTGCCGGTGGCGGGAGCGTACCCCAGCAGATTCACCTTCGCCGATTCGCCCAGAACGCACACCGTGGCGCTGGCGTCGTCGTCCGCCTCGGTGAAGAATTTGCCTTCCGCCACGCGCAGGCTGTGGATGGACCCGTAACTGGCGTTCACTCCGTATAATTCCGGGATGTCGCGCGCGGGCTTGGGAAGCACTTGCGCGGGATGCATGGTGCGCCGCGCCGACAGCAACTCGATGGAATCGATGTTGGTGCGCAGAATCCGCACGTCGCGCTCGGAAAGGCCGGGCGAGGACTTCCGCCGCTGCATGAACTCTTCACGGCTGGCCGTAGGCCGCGAATCCACCAGCACGTTGCGTACACCCAACTGCTCGATGAAGCGCAGCGATTCCTCCTTGGCGCCCGAGCCGATGGCGAGCATGCCGATCACCGAGCCGACACCGAACACGATGCCTAGCGCCGTCAACAGCGTCCGCGTCTTCTGCGCGCGCAGGTTTGCCAGCGCCTGCGTAATATCCGGCAACAGCCGCACACAAGCCCAGATCAGGGTGGCGAGCACCGCCAGCACCAGCACTACCGGGATCACGGCGCCGAAGTTCATTTCTGCAGCGCCTTCATGGCGCTGTTCTGTTGGCCGGCCGCGGGCGCCTTGTTCTGCTGCTCCGGATTGGACATCGCCACTACCTCGCCCTCCTTCACGCCGCTGAGTACCGCCTGGCTTTCGCTGCGGCTGACCAGAGTCACGTCGTGCGGCGCGAAACCTTGCGCGGTGCGCTGGTAGACGAACGTTTTGCCGCCGTTTTCGAAGAGCGCCTGCGAGGGAATCCAGGTGACGTTTTCGAGCGTATCGGTGGTGATGACCATGTTGGACGTCAACCCGGGGCGCATTTCCGGCGAGGCCTGGTCCAACCCGATGCGGCAATCGAAGACGCGGTTCCACGGCGGGCCGGACGTGCCGCCCAGCGTTTTTACGTGCCCTTGGAACGATTTTCCCGGAAGCGCCACCAGCGCCACGGAGACCTTCTGCCCCTCGGAGAGGTGTCCCCGGTCCAGTTCGCCTATGTGGGCCGATACTTCCCAATTCTGCAGGTCCAGAATCTGCGCAATCGGCATGCCCGAATAGACCGTATCCCCTAACTGAACGGAGGGAAAGTTCATGCCCACATAATAAATCATAAGTCCCCGCGTATTCGGCTGTAAGTTGACATAACCCGAGCTTTTCGCCTTCACCGTCATGTTATCCATGATCTGGCGGATCATGTCCGCGGTAACTTGGGCCTTATTCTGGTTAGCCTTCTGCATATTCACGGTGGCCACCGAGCTGTCATTCTTATTGCTGAGATTCTGCTCCGCCTGCCGCAACCGCTTGCGGGCGGCTTCCAGGGCGATATCGTTCTCGCGCGCCTGGATGGCCGGCAGCACGGGGTTGCTGCGCACATTCAGTTCCGCCATCTTGACGTCGGACTGCGCCTGCAGCACGGCGAAGCGGTTTTGTTCGTCGCCGGAATCGGCCGTGGCCTGCGCCTGAATCACCTGCTGATCGGCCTCCGCGAGGTCGGCTTCGGCTTCGCGCAAAGTGTATTCCTGCAGCGTAGTATCGAATTCCACCACCACGTCGCCTTGCTTCACCAACTCACCCGGGGACCGGAGAGATGTCACCGCGGTGGAATCGGCGCCCAGCGGCGGGACCACGATCATCTCCGAATTGCCGCCCTGCAATTCCCCGCGCGCGGCCACCGAAATGCTCACCCTGCCGCGCCGCACCTTGGTTGTGGGCACCTCCACACTGGCGGTTGTGCCGGCCGCCTTCACCAGCCGCATCGCGCCCCAGGCGAGCGCGCCCAGCACCGCCAGTAAGCCCGCGAACAAGATCGTGCGCGCCTTCATTTCCGGGCTCCCTGTTTCTCCACATCGACCAGTGCCACCGTGCTGCCCGCGGGGATGCCGGAGATAGCCACCTCGTCGGGATTGCGGGCCTCCACCTTGACTTCCATGGCGCGGTAGCTGCCTCCATGGCGCGCGTACACCACCGGACTTCCTGACTTAGTAAATAGCGCCCGCGCGGGAATACTGATGGCGTTGGGGATCTTATGCACCACGATATCCATGGCGCCGTTCATGCCGGCGCGCAGCCGGGGGTCCGGATGTACGATGTGGGCTGCCGCGTGGAAGCTCCT
>CAZARO010000083.1:0-6103 GCA_964487165.1 uncultured Solibacteraceae bacterium
GCGACGTCAATCCGCCGGTGCATGCCTGGGCCGCCTGGCGCGTGTACAAGATGGAACACAAACGCTCTGGCAAACCGGACCGTGCGTTTCTGGAGCGAATTTTTCACAAGCTGCTGCTGAATTTCACCTGGTGGGTCAATCGCAAAGACGCGCGCGGCCGCAACGTGTTTGAGGGCGGATTCCTGGGGCTGGACAACATCGGAGTCTTCGACCGCAGCGCGCCACTGCCCGGCGGCGGCTTCATCGAACAGGCCGATGGCACCGGCTGGATGGGCATGTACTGCCTCAACCTGTTAACCATCGCGCTGGAACTGGCGCGCGAAGATTCGGCCTACGAGGATGTGGCCAGCAAGTTCTGGGAGCATTTTCTGTACATCGCCAACGCCATGCATCATCTGGGCGACGACGGCGAGGGTATGTGGAACGAACAAGACGGCTTCTTCTACGATGTCCTCTATATCCCCGGGCACAAGCGAACGGCAATGAAGGTGCGATCCGTAGTGGGGCTGATCCCGCTGTTCGCGGTGGAAACCATGGAGGCGCGGCTGCTGAACCAGTTCCCGGGATTCAAACGCCGCTTGGAGTGGTTCGTCGCCAACCGCCGCGACCTCACGTGCAACGTGCCCTCCATGGTGGTGCCCGGCCGCGGCGAGCGCCACCTGCTCGCGCTGGTCTCGCCCACGCAGCTCACGCGCATCCTGAAACCCATGCTGGACGAAGAAGAGTTTCTGTCGCCGTTCGGCATTCGCAGCGTGTCGCGAATCCATAAGGACCATCCGTACGTCCTGACCTCCTTCGGGCAGGAGTACCGCGTGGATTATGAGCCCGGCGAATCTAACACCGGGCTATTCGGCGGCAATTCCAACTGGCGCGGACCGGTCTGGTTCCCGTTGAATTACCTGCTGATCGAATCGCTGCAGAAGTTCCACCACTACCTGGGCGACGAGTACCGCGTGGAGTGTCCTACCGGATCGGGCCGCATGATGACGCTGTGGGACGTGGCCGCGGAAATCTCGCACCGGCTGTCGCGCCTGTTCTTAAAGGACGAGAAGGGCCGCCGTCCGGTCAACGGGACTAACGAGTGCTTCCACTCGGACCCGCATTGGCGCGACCTGGTGCTCTTTCACGAATACTTCCACGGCGATACCGGCGCCGGCCTCGGCGCCAGCCATCAGACGGGGTGGACGGGCCTGGTGGCGAAGCTGCTGCAGCAGAGCGGGGAGTGAGGGGGAGCGCTTCTGGAGTCGGCGTCTAATCCGGCCACGACTGGGCCGGGAGGCCCGCGGCCGTCGACCGTATCGGCCGCGGGTTAGAATAGTGGAATAGGGAGCAGCATGAAGTTCGTGGTCAGCATCTATCAAGACGAAGACGGAATGTATATCGCCGAGTGCCCATCGATCCCGGGCTGCGTTAGTCAAGGGCAAACAGAGGCGGAGGCAGAGGTAAACGTCGCCGATGCAATCCGGGAATGCCTGGCTGCACGGGCCGAACTCGGCATGCCTTTGACGGTGACCACGCGAGAGGTCGAAATTCCGGTCTGATGCCGGCTCTCCCCTTGTTGCGACCGCGCGAGGTTGTTCGCGCGTTCGAGCGTTTGGGTTGGCTGGTTGCCAGGCAGCGAGGCAGCCACATTGTGTTGACGAAGCCGGGGGCTCTCGTGACGCTCTCGATTCCCGACCACCCGCAAGTCGCCCGCGGGACACTGCGAGCGTTGATCGCCAAGGCTGGCCTGACGGTTGAGGAGTTCTTGGCGGCCAATTAGTGTAGGAGGGCCGGCAACTTCCGAGTCGCGCGTCATTCGCCCACAGATCTACCTCTGCTCGTGAATACTTTGGTTTGCGGTTGGCACTCTTACGAGGCGGCCGAAATCTCGGACATCCCAAATGAGCTGGCTGCCCGCGGCCTTAAAGGGCCGAGTCGAGCCACTTTTTCCAAGCCCTTTGTGATCTCATCATTTGCAACAGGCCGTCATCAATTACCTTGCGCAACGCCGCAATCAACGTGAACACGATGCCTTCGATTATCAATGTCTCCCGCGACCACTTCTCAACCGCAAGGTGGGACAATTCCGCAGGCTCGAACTCGAACTCGATGGGCTCGCGGTACTTTTGTAGAATTTCCTTGCCATGAGCAATCAGGCTGCGAAACTCGAACATGCTTTCCGCCAGATCGCTGACCGTGTACTTCGGGCGGCGGCCTGCCCAATCTTCAGGAAACACTCTCTTATCCTTGCCCAGCAGCTTTTGTAGGCGCTGCGAAAACCGAGCCGAACTCTCGGCGGCAAGCAGCCCGTCCAGCCCCATCGTCCACAGGACAGCACCAGCCCGGCGGTGATGAACTGCGGTCTGAAACCCAATTTCCAGAAAGCGAAAGGGGTTTACAAGCGGCACCGCCCCCGACTCGATGGCTTGGAATGTTCCATTGATCAGAATCGGCAACTGACGAGGATCGAGTTTTCCAATATCTAGCATCCGTCCCCAGAACGGTTTTGCATACCCTTCCGGCACATGCACCCGTTCGACAGTTAACCTGCCGTCCGCTTCGGTGCAATCAATGATGAAGCCGGCCCAGCCTACCGGTGCCCACAACTGAAACCCCAGGACGGCCGTCCGCAGATCATCTGCAAACGTCTGAAGAATGGCATGGTCGTTCCATTCGGCCTCCTTCTCAATACAGAGCCAATGAGTCCGCTCAGCGATAGCCTCTTCTTCCGTCCTACGCAAATTCCAAAAGCGCCAATTCTCCTCGCCGAATGTTGGGCGATCAATTATCGAAATATTGCGAGCGACTGGCCCGGGTGCGTGTGGCCAGCCTACAGGCAGAGGAGTAACGGAAACGAGTCGGGTAGGCACGCTACTCCTAAGATTACGCCCATGCCCACTCCGAGTGGATCGTCGGCGACTCGGAAAGAGCCGCGAATGAGTGCCGATAAGTCGGCTCAGGTCTGTGAGGTCCGACCAGCCAGACCTTGCGCTAAAACACTCCCGATGGCGCCGAGAAGGTGAAGTTATTGGTATTCAGCGTATACGTGGTGTGGCTGCCTTCGCCCCCTCCCCACGCGTAATAGAACTTGAAAACCGGCGCGCCGCCTACCTGTATGACCAACCCCGCGCCCAGACTGTGGTGAAACTGCGAGAACCCGATATCGGAACGGTATTCGGCCACCCGGCCGGTATCGTAGAAGCCGAGAAACGCGATGGGTCCCCAGATAGTGCGGGTATATTCCGCCTGAAAGACCAGTAAGTTCGGCGCGCGGAAGCGATAATCGCGATAACTGCGCAACGCGTCCACATTATTGATGTCGGTGCCGCCCAGAGTGGGCTGCAGGTAGAACGGCATCTGATTGCCGCCCGAGCTGTCGACGTCCACCAGCCGCGCGCCCACCGATATCGTGCCCAGATCGGCCCTCGTGGCGGGATGATAGTGGGTGATGAAAATGGCGTCCAGGCGGCTGAACGAATAGGGGCTGCCGCTGGTGTCGTGGAACCATCGGTAGCCGCTGGTCAGCGTCGACGAAATGCCGTTCATGCGCGGCGCGACGGGGTAGATCCATTCGAGCCCTCCGCCCCACACCAGGTAGGTCGTGGGAGTGTCGAGCGCCGGCGTTTCGGCGGCGTTGAACGTCCGATCGATTGACGGCTCGGGTCCGCCCGACACGCCGGAAGTGCTGTTCCACAATCCCGCGAGCCCTCCGGTCAACAGAAAACCTCCCGGCACAGGGACTTCGATATGGCCGCCCGCGGTGGTCTGTACCAGCCCGAAGAGCGATTGATTCCCGAGCGAACTCGCATTGCCTTGGCCGTAATAGACCATCTGCGGCAGACTGTAATGCTCGGCATCGAGGGTGGCATGGATGTGCCGGTCTTGCGCGCTGTTGGCGCTGCCCCAGATATCGAGCTTGGCGCCCGCCGTCCAGAATCCGTTGTAAGAACCGCGCGCTTCCACGCTGCCGCTATAGCGGATCGGCGCCGACGCAGAAGCACGCTCCAGATTGTATTCCAGCCCGCCCGCGAATCCGCTTCCCGGCACAATCCCGCCCACCGAGGGGTGCAGTCCATCGCCGGTAAAAAGCTCGCTGCCGAAATCGATGCCTTTGGACACGCGATCGAAGCCCGTCGTCTCGAAGATGTGGCACCATTTTCGCTCCGTCTCGACGAGTTGCGTATGCTGCAGGGAGGCGAGCCAGGAGTGAGGCCCACTCTTGGCCCAGGCTTCATTCTGCTGGGCGGCCCGCGAGTCGCAGGTGGCCGCCGCGGAGGCCATCGCCGCGCCCATCAGGGCGAGCCCGCACAAGCCGACCACGCGCTTCATTGGACGCCCCGCTCGGCGGCCGTTTGCGCCGCTTGCGGGTGCAGGATCGCCATCGCCTTCGCTACAAACTGCGACGCGTCGCCCTCCGTTTTCACCGCGGCAGGATCCATTTGCGCGGCCACATCCGGCCGGACCGCGGCCAGCGCCTGATGAACCGCATCGACGTGGTCGCGGTGCAACTTGGCAACGGGCGCGGCGGCGCGGGTGACGGCCTCCGGCGCCAGCGCCGCGGGCTGCGCCGACCAGTTGGGCTGGTCGTCACGCGGCGGGATGGCTTCCAACAGGCCCAGAAACGTGTTGGCATATTGCTCGCGCGCGAAGGGCGCGTTCGCGAGTGGGTCGCCGATAAACTGGGCGGTCGCGGTGGCGGGGATGGACGCGTGCTCATAGAGCGTGCTGTCCACCTTGCCCGCGCTGATATAGGGGGAGATCGCGATGGCCGGAACGCGCACGCCGTAGCGGTCGAAGGCGAAGGGCGGGGCTGTGGAAATGAATCCGTCGGTGTGCTCGACGGCCGGCGGCGGCACGTGATCGAAAATTCCGCCGTGTTCGTCCCAGACCACCAGCAGCAAGGTGCTATGCCACGTGTCGGGGTTCGACCGGACGGCCTCATACACCTGGCGGATGAAGTTGTCGCCGGCTTGCACGTTGTGGTCGGGATGCTGATCGCCGGCGATCACTGAACCATTATCGAAATAGGGCGGTTCCACAAAGGAATACTGCGGCAGGCGATTCTTCTTGCAATCGTCCTGAAAATCGCCCCAGAGGCCGAAATACTGGCTCTGGCTGGTGAGCAGGAAAGTCAGCCCCATGGTGCCGCTCCAGGGGGCGTAGTAGTAGATTTTCCCCTGGGCGCCGGCGGCTTTCAATCGCGAGTAGATATTCGGCCGGTTGGCGAAATAGAGTGGCGACATGTCCACGCGCCCGAAGGACGTTCCGAAGTGCGCGAAGGCCCGATTGGGAAGCGTGGGGCCGGGGACGGAGGAAAACCAGTGGTCGCATACCGCATACGCGCGGCCCAGCGCGGCTGTGTTGGGCACCTGTTCCGGCCGGAAGCAGAGCATCACGTCCTGCGGGTCGCCGCCCAACTGCTGGTAACTCCGTGCGAAACCCGACATGGTGGGATCGCCGGCCGGAGTGCCGAACGGGACACCGTACATCTGCAGGTAAACGTCGTCCACGTCGTGCCCCGGATCGACGATCAACTGCCCCTGGTAGGCAGCCCCGGAAACGGTACGGTGCGGTTCGCCATCGGTATCGAGGTTGGAATAGAGATTGTCGGTGACGCCCTCGATGGCGACGTTCTCCATCATGAGGTAACCCAACACGTGATCGAAGGAACGATTCTCCATCATGAGCACGACGATGTGCTTGATGTTCGCATTCGAGCCCATAAACCCCTCCCGCGGGCAGGATGATCTTATGATCGGATTGCGTTAGCCCCTGAGGGGCAACTGGCCGGCTTATTGCAGCCGGGGACGCATGGCCTCGTTGGAGATGAGGCCGTCGAAAATCGCCAGCACCTGTTTGCGGTAGGCGTAGACGCGATGCAGGTTCTCGACGAAGCTGGCTTCGAAGTCGCGCGCCCGCATCCACTTGTCCATCATCGTGCGGGGGACGTCGATGTCCTGGCGCAGGGTCTCCACGTCATGCCCGCGCAGGAAAAGACCGTAGAAGAAGGCAGCTTCCCGTTGGGGCGCCAGGGGGTCGAACTCGTCTCTCGCCATCATAAAACTAAGCAGCGAAAATGTCAGTATACCGACGGCCCCAACCCCAGGGCAAGTCCGAAATA
>CAZARO010000083.1:6113-10718 GCA_964487165.1 uncultured Solibacteraceae bacterium
CCGCTCCGCCGACACGCGTGAGCGGAAGGGTCCGAAATAGAGCGCCGCGGGAACCGCCTGTAAGACGGGGCAAACTTGGTACCATGGCGCCATGCCCACTTTGATTGCCTCGCCCACGCGCATAGAAGGCGCGGGTAACAAACCTAAATTAATCGACGAATATATCGGACTTGTAAACTCCGGGCACGAAGGGGTGAGCATCGCGCACATGCGCAGTCCGGAGGGGTGGTCGGAGCCCGGCCAGGAACCCGAATTCGACGAGTTTACGGTGGTGCTGCGCGGTCGGTTGCGAGTGGAATCGAGCGACGGGGCGATAGAGGTGAGTGCCGGACAGGCGGTAATCGTACATTCGGGCGAATGGGTGCGATATAGCACACCGGATGCCGGCGGCGCCGAGTACATTGCGGTGTGCCTGCCGGCATTTTCCCCGGCGACGGTGCATCGCGATGAGTAGGGCGTCTACGGAGCGGACGCACTAGCCACGGGAGTGGCCCCGCGCGTGCGGAATTCGTATCGCTCGATCTTCACCGCTGCGCGGTTGCTCTCCGACCGCACCACACGCCCCGTGGCGACGAACTGCAGCAGGCATTTGCCTCCCAGCAGTGCCGGCCAGGCCACGGCGAGTTCCACCGTATGGCCCAAAGGAAGGCGGTCCTCAGTGGTGAACAGGAGACCGCCGCTGCCGAAATTGAGTGTCTTTCCCGCGCCGCTAGTCCTGTGGGCCCTGGAAAGGATCACGGTATACTTTACGTCTTCCCTGACAGGAAAACGAGTGGTCTCCCGGCGATCTGAAATTCCTCCGAAACCCGCACTTTGTTCTTCAGTGCTTTCTTCCATGTTATTTATATAATGCGAATGATGTCCGAGCGCAACAATAGACTGATGGGTCTATTCGGACACTAAATTTACTGGTACTTTTTCCGCGAAAATGCCCCATGGCCAGGCGTCCAGCTGCGTTCTGATACCCTGGCATCATGGACCAGGAGCAACTCCGTACGTTGTTCGAGCAGGTGCGGGACGGCGCGATGGATATCGATGCGGCCATGGTACGCATGCGCCACATGCCCTTCGAAGACCTCGGTTTTGCCAAGATCGACCACCACCGCGCCCTGCGCCACGGCATCCCGGAGGTGATTTTCGCCAAGGGGAAGACGGCCGGGCAGGTGGTCGCCATCGCCGGCAAGTTGCTCGAAAATGCCCGCAATGTGCTTATTACCCGCGCGGATGCGGAGTGCGCCGCGGCCGTCACGGCGGCGCTCGAAGGCGCCGAATATGCGCCGCTATCGGGCGCCATCCGCTTCTGGCGCGACCATACGGTGCATGGCAAAGGCAGAATCGCCGTGGTCTGCGCCGGCACGAGCGACATGCCGGTGGCGGAAGAGGCGCGAATCACCGCCGAGGTGATGGGCAACGAGGTGGAAACCATCTACGACATCGGGGTGGCCGGCATCCATCGCCTGATGAGCAACCGGGAGAGGCTCTCGGAAGCGCGCGTGATCGTGGTGTGCGCCGGGATGGAAGGGGCGCTTCCGAGCGCCGTGGGCGGCCTGGTTTCCTGCCCCGTGATCGCCGTCCCGACCAGCGTGGGATACGGCGCCAGCTTCCACGGTCTGGCCGCGCTCTTGGGGATGCTGAATAGTTGCGCCAGCAATGTAACTGTTGTAAACATCGACAACGGATTCGGCGCGGGGTACGTGGCGAGTTTGATTAATCGGTTGTAAGAGAGCTTTCGGCTGAGGGAGTTGCAATATTCGGCTGATCGACCGCTCCCTCGCGGTCGCGGCCGGTAGGCTGTCACTTTGCAAATTATCTGGCGTAACGCCCTTGATCGATTCCACCTGCTCCAACCTCACCTCGAAAATGATCGGCCGCTGAAGGCGTCGCGGCGGCAGCGGGAATCCCGTTCCGCACCGCTCAGCGTTGGGTGTCGCTGTATCGACAGCTCGGCTTGGCCGCGTTGGCTCGATGAGAACGAACGGACATCGGCGACCTCACGATGGGGACGGAATGTTATGACCGACCGACCCCCTCCCCGCACCCTACTCGTTCCGTGGTGGGCTGCTTTGGTCCTTCCGGGAGCTGGCGAAACTCAGCCTGCCTCTCCTCAACTGCTGCTGCGCCGTGGCCGGGATGATTCCAGAGGTCCTGCATCCTGTCCCCGTTGGCATAGTGCCGGGCGGACACCGTCTTGCCGACGCCCGGCGCGCCCTAGCAGAGGCCGGTGTAGCGATAGCGCTCAGTAATGATGTGCCTTGCCAACGAGTTTCAGACTCGCCTGGTCCGCGCCCTACGCGGCGATCGCGCCGACAGCCGAAAGCTCCCTCACCACAAGTAATCCTTGGCACTTTCGCGCTTGTCGTAGCCGTCCAGCACGTGGACCACGCGGATTTTCTTGAGCGACACCGGCGACAACTGTCCGATCGGAATATAGATGATGGTGCGGTCCACGCGCGAGGCGATAGTCTTGAAAATGCTTCTGGGAGGTTTGGCGGCGACGTAGACCACGTAGTGGTGGATGGAGTAATCGAGCGCCGCCAACAGCAGCCGCTCCGATTTCGATTCCGCGAACTCGTAGTCCACATCGTGCCAGACGTCGTACATGCGGCGCGGCGGCAGGCTCATCAGAAAACCGCCGTATTCGGCCCGTCCGATTCCCGGCCCCACCAGGTTGTCGAACGGAAGCGTGGAGTAGAATGCCATGTCCGACTCGTTCTGGTTCTCCCCCAACCACGTGGTGGTGTAGGGATAGCGATTATCGCGGTCTTCATCGAAGATCACCACGATGGACCCGACCTCGCCGTGGATTTTCTGGAACTGCCGCACGTAGATGCGACCTTCGTACCATTTGTGGATGGTCTCGCGCATATCGATCCCGTCCAGAATCGAGGTGGTGAAGGGCTCCACGTGCACCCGTTCCTCGGAGAGGATGCTCTTGCCCTTGTGTTTCAGATAGCGGCCATAATCCTCGATGACGAGATCTTCCGGAGGGTAGGAGCAGATGCTGGCGCCGTCCAGTTGGCTGGCCCATTCGCCCGGAATCTTCTCCTTTTTGCGGGGTTTCAGGCCATAAGGCCGCAGCCGCCGCTTGGTGCTGGGCAGCCGGCGGCGAATGCGGATTCGGCGAGTGTCCATCCAGACTTCGTCGCCCGAGATGCGCACCGTCAGCAGGCTGGAGGCGGTTTGTTGCGGCGGATAGCGGCCGGCCGCCTCCCAGACTTCCCAGGCGTAGTTGTCGTCGGCCACGCCGCGCGCCGCCACCGTCAGGTCGAAGAGTCCCGCGCTGAGCTCGTTGCCGGCCAGCGCCAGGTTGCGGGCGTAGCGCGCCAACAGGCGGCGCTGCCAGTGGGCGATGCGCTCGCCGGTGTTGGCCTCATATTCCTTTTCGGCCGCGCGGAATACCGCCAGCTGGGCGTGCCGCCTGTCGATCAGGTTGTGGTCGGTCATCAGCCGGCGGTAGTTTTCGTAGCGCCACTGCAGTTGCGGGTATTCGGCGCAGATTTCACCCAACGATTCGGGATGGGGATTGAGCAGTTCCACCCCTTCACGGTGCGGGCTCGCCATGGGTTGGGCCTGCGGTTCTTCCATGGCGTCGAGCAGCGGGTCGAGGAGATTTAGCGAAATCACCACCAGAACGTTGGCCGAGGGGTCGGTTCCCTGCAGCTTCCAGGCAATTCCTGTAGCGTGCCGCGCGATTTCCTCGGAGCGCGGCTGGGGGTAGACGCGGTACGCCTCGATATAACGGTCGAGCCCGATATAGCGGAGGGCGTAGGGGTCCGGGTAGGCGTCTTTCAGGTGGGGACGCGTGCCCGCTTCCGGGTCGGCGAAAACCACTTCCGCCCCGATTTCCACCGCCGTGCGGATGGCCTCGGTAAACGGGTCGGCCGGCTCCACGGGCACGTACACCGCCTGGTCGCCGCCCGCCGATTCGTCGGGATAGAAAATCAGCGACATCTCCGGCAGCCGCGCCACGGCTTGCATCCAGGCTTCTTGCAGGCTGGCCGGCAATTCCAGGGCGACGCACTGCGGGCGGTCGCGCAGAATCGCCAGACGTACCTCATGGGCAAACTCCAGGCGGCCGGGCGCCACCGGAAAATAGGTGAAGCGGCCCCGCTTCAGGCTACCGGCGTCAGGTATCGGAAGGTCGATTGCTCCGGACATACCGCAATGCTTCCTCTCCCAGCACCTCGGTGATGGAGATTTCGAGCGCCTCCGTCTCGTGCGTCCGCTGGGTGGCCAGGCTTTTCAGCTTGATGGCGAAACGGGCCACATTGATGCCGTCGCGCACGGTATAGCGCTCGTCGGCGCCGTGCGCCAACTGCAGAAAATCGGTGACGTATTGCAGGATGCGCTCTTCGGCGAAGGGCAGGTTCTCGCGCAGGATCTGGTACTCCTCGTCGCGCTCGGGAAAATCGATAAAGATCTGCGGCTGCAGCCGGGAATGGATGTATTCCGGCAATTCGAAGGTGGAGGCGTCGTCATTCATGGTGGCCACCAGCCGGAAATTGGGATGGGCCTTGATCTTGATACCGGCCACGATGGACTCCACGTAACGGCGGTTATCGAGCAGCGGCGCGAGGCTGGCCCAGCTCTTCTCGCTCATGCGGT
>CAZARO010000084.1:0-10696 GCA_964487165.1 uncultured Solibacteraceae bacterium
CTTGATATCCCTGCGGGATATGGAAGTCAGGAGTCAGAAGTCAGAATGGGGGCAGCCTCTGAATGGATTGGGCTTGCCAACACAACGAGAACAAAATCCTCGTTTCACGCCGTGTAACATAACGGAAACCACTCGCCGGCCGGGCTAAAGCCCGGGTACCCTATGGGGAGGACTGCAGAGGGAGTTGCAATATTCGGCCGGTAGCATCTTGCAAACACAAAGGCGCCATTCCGAGCCGCGCGCGCCAGCAAGCGGTTCTTCGAATACTCCCTCTGAGGTCCGCCGTCTGCATAAGTTGCGTAGATATAAGCCCCCGGCAGACAACTTCCGCTATCGAAAAGGAGCTGTGCGAAGCCCCGCCGTTAGCCTACTATCGACTGTATGAGTTTCGCCACCGGCGCCCTCCTAGGCCCATACAAGATCACTGCGCGCTTAGGCGAGGGTGGGATGGGGGAAGTCTATCGCGCCCGCGATGAGCGCCTGAATCGCGACGTGGCCGTCAAGGTCCTGCACGCCGGCGCGGTGAGCGACCCGGAATGCCAGCGCCGATTCGCCCAGGAAGCTCGCGCCGTCAGCGCCCTGAATCACCCCAATATTCTGACCGTCCACGATATCGGCATCGCCTCCGGCTGGCCGTACATTGTGACGGAACTGATCGACGGCGAATCGCTGACCGTTCCCATGGCGCGCGGCGCCCTGCCCGTGCGCAAGTTTCTGGAGATTGCCGTGCAGTGTGCGTCCGGACTGGCAGCGGCCCACGAAGCGGGCATTGTCCATCGCGATATCAAGCCGAATAACATCATGATCCGGCGCGACGGCTGCGTGAAAATCCTGGATTTCGGCATCGCCAAAATGGCCGGCGGCCAGGTGGCGGCGGCCCATGAGACAACCCCCGGCATGGTGGTGGGGACGGCAAGCTACATGAGCCCCGAACAGGCTCGCGGCGCGCCCCTCGACTTTCGCTCCGACCAGTTCTCCCTCGGCCTCACGTTCTACCGCATGCTCACCGGCGAGCCCGCCTTCGAACGAAGCAGCAGTGCCGGCACCATGGCGGCCATCATCGAAGAAGAGGTGCCGCCGATCAACCCTGCCATCCCGGCGCCGGTGCGCTGGACCGTGGAGCGCTGCCTGGCCAAAGACCGTGAGAACCGCTACGCTTCCACCGCCGACCTGCACTACGAGCTGAAACATATTCTGGAGCATCTTTCGGAGATCACCGCCGAAAGGACCGCCGCCTCCCCGGCAGCGCCCGCCAAACGCCATCGCGGCCGGACCCTCTGGCTGTCCCTCGCGGCCCTGGCCGCCGGGCTCTCGGGAGGCGTGCTGCTGCCCCCTCCGCCGGCGCCCGATCTGTCCACTTACAGCATGACTCCGCTGGCCACCGAGGAGGGGTACAAGTCGTCACCCGCCTGGGCGCCCAACGGAAAGGACATCGCCTACAGTGCCGATTCCCAGGGAGTACTCCAGATCTTCGTCCGCGGCGTGAATTCGCCCACTCGCGCCCAAATTACCAAGGCACCCGCCGATTGCGAGACGCCGTTCTGGTCCCCCGATAGCGCCACGGTCTATTACCGCATGAATGGCGACCTCTGGACGACCGCCGCCGCCGGAGGCTTCTCGGAGGTCGCACAGCGCAAGGTGTCGGCAGCCGCTATCAGCCCTGGCAACACACTCGCCTTTCTGCGCGCCGATGGCAGCGGCAAGGAACCGCTTTCGCTGTGGACCGCGAACCCGCCGCGCAGCACCCCCGTGCAGCGCGCTTTCGCCCCGCTCGCTTCCGGCAATTACGGCGAGGGCCATCTCGCCTATTCGCGCGATGGCTCCAAACTGGGAATCTGGCTGGCACGCTGGGGTGGCCGCTCGGAATTGTGGGTGCTGCCGGTGGCCGGCGGCGAGCCGCGCAAACTTCTGGACTTGCCGCAAGCCTCGCATGAGTTCGGCTGGATGCCCGACAACCGCATGATCGTCTTCGGAGCGCTGGCGCCGGGAACGCCCGATCTCGACCTGCAGATGGCCGATACCGCGACCGGCGTGCTGCGCCGCATCACCGTCACCCCGCGCGACCTGACTGAACCGTCGATTTCGCCCAGCGGCGACCAGTTGGCCTTCACCGCCGCCAATAACGATTCCGACCTGATTCAGGTACCGCTCGACGGTTCTCCCGTCAGCAATGTGCTGGCAACTTCGCGCAATGAACTGGATGCCTCATGGTCGCCCACCGCGGACGACTACGCCTACTCCACCGACCGTACCGGCACGGCCCAAATCTGGCTGCGGAGCCGCGCGGGCGACTGGGAGCGCCCACTGGTCACGGAGAAAGATTTCGGTGAGGCCTGGATCACGGCCATCAATGAAACGGCGTTTTCCTGGGACGGGCAACGTATCGCATACGCCGTCGGCGGTGACAATGGCCATTCCGTCTGGATCTCGAGCGTCCAGGGCGGATCGCCACAGAGGCTCGCCCCCGGAAAGACCGATCAGCGGTCGCCCAGTTGGAATCCCGACGGCAGCTGGATCTCGTTCCTCGAAAGCACCGGCGGGCGCTGGACCCTGAAAAAGGCGCAGCCCGGCGCCTCACAGGATCCGGTCACGCTGCGCGCGGGCTGCCTGCGATCCCACCCGAAATGGTCGAAGCGTGGCGATTGGATCGCCTGCATGACCGAAGAAGGCCTGACCGTGGTCGCGCCCGACGGCAGCACGTCGAAAACCATCGGCGACACTTCCTGGCTTGTATATGGGTGGGACTTCGCCGGCTCGAGGATCTACGGCGTGAAGCGGACGGCCGGGCGCCAGCATTTGCTCGCTACTATCGACGTCGCGACGGGCGTGGAGAAGGTCATCGGGCAACTCCAGTTGCCGCCTTACTCGACCTTGTCAGGCTACAGCCTGGCCAGCGATTCCAAGAGTTTCCTCACGTCGATCAATCATCCCACCGCCGACCTGTGGCTCCTCAGCGGATTCCGAGCGCATGTGCCGTGGTGGCAGAAGTGGCGGCCGTCGGCATTCTGACCGGGAGTAAGGGATCGGCGATAAACGGGTCGCGCTCCGCATCGAGGCACAGGAAGGCCGAACGTTCCCGATCGCATCTAGTGAGGACGCCGGGAAACGGCGCTTCGGGTCACGAAGGCGCTTCCGCTTGTTTTCGATGCGATTGGCTTCCGGGTCGTCCAGCCGACCCTGTCCGTCCCCGATCGTAAGCCGGAACAACTGGTAGTGCCGTTTGAGCCGCTCGACATAGCCGGGCGACTCAAGAGCCTGTCGAAACACGTCCAGGAGAATGGAGGAATATTCGGTCTGTGCGTTGAGCGGATCGAGAGACGGCCTCTGCATTTCGAGGGGATCGCTGGCGCTTCCCCGTTTCCCGTAGAAATCCGCACTTTCCTACGCGTAGCTGATGGTGGCCCGGATTGTGCCCCACCCGGTATCCGGCCGCATCACGCAGATCGTCACGCGCCGGCAGTCACACCCGGGCTCCTCGCAATAGAGCTCGAAGAAGCCCCATTCCCCGGCCGGAAGAGCATGCCCCTGCGGGACTATCAGGGACTTGGGTTTCCCTCCTTCCCAACTCGGGGAATCGCTCCATAAATGCGGTAAATGCGGTTATGTGCATCGATATGTCCGCCCTAGCGGTGAAACTGGTCGCCGGGGCGCCAATCCGGTAACTTATCCTGATTCGCTATGTCGCGGCCTAAGAGGAACCCGTACTCGGCGGCCTGCGCCACCGCCGTGAAATCCCAATCTTCCTGGAATTCGTCCGACGGGTGATGGTAATGATTGGTGTTGTAATCGAGCCACATCCGGTGCCCGTAGCCCGCCGGCTTGCCGACGAATTCGGTGGCGTGCCCGATGGAGAATGCCGGCATGCCGGCGTGCGCGAAGGAGAAATGGTCGGAGCGGAAATAATGGCCCTGCTCGGGCTGGTCATCGGGCGATACTTCCAGGTTCAATCGCGCCGCGATCTGCTGCGCCAGCGGCCACACCGTGGTCCGCTCCGCGCCGGTGAGCACCACGTCTTTGGCGCGGCCCCACGGATAGAGCGCGTCGTAGTTCAGGTCGATGGCCGTCTGCGCGGCCGGAATGAGCGGGTGCGCGGCGTAATATTCCGAGCCCTTCAGCCCGCCCTCTTCCGCCGTCACGGAGAGAAACAGCGCCGATCGCTTGGGCTTCACCGGCAGCGCGGCCCACGCACGCGCCAACTCCAGCAGGATGGCGCAGCCGGTGGCGTTATCGATGGCGCCGTTGTAAATGGAATCGCCGTTCACTGGGGTGGCGATGCCGAGGTGGTCCCAATGCGCGCTGAAAATTACCACTTCGCGCTGCAAAACGGGATCGCTGCCGGGCACGATGGCGGCCACGTTGCGAGTGTTCAACTCGCGGACTTTCGACCGCAAATGGCCGCGAATCGTGATGTCGAGCGGGATCGGCCGGAAGCCGGGCTTATCGGAGGCTGCCAGCAAATCGTCCAGGCTCTTGCCGGCCAGCGCCAGCAGTTTCGCGCCGGCATCGCGCGTCATCCAGCCGGCAATCGCGAGGCTCGGCTGCCCATCGGCCAGCTTGACGAACGGCGTCTCGCGGCCCCAGGAGCTGCGCACCACGTCCCAGCCGTACCCGGCCGTCTCATTGGTGTGGATGATGACCAGCCCGCGCGCTCCGCGGCGCACTGCCTCTTCGTATTTGTAAACCCAGCGGCCGTAGTAAGTGAGCGCGCGGCCGTCGAAAAACTTGGGGTCGGTGGAGGGCGGCTCGTTGGTGAAAACCAGCAGCAGCTTGCCCTTGACGTCGAGACCCTGGAAGTCGTCCCATTTAAATTCCGGCGCGGCGATACCGTGGCCCAAGAAAACGGCCTGCGCTTCGAAGCTGGTGTCGGTCTGCTGCGTCTGGCTCACGCCCACGAATTCGTCGAGCCATTTGAAGTCTGTGGTCTTGCCGGCCGCAGTGGCGCTGAGCGTGGCATCGGGTTGGGTTTCGATCCCCACCAGCGGCACCTTTTGGAAGTAGGTCCCGTTGTCGCCCGCCGGTTTGGCGCCGGCAAGTTCGAACTGGGTGGCGATATACTCGGTAGCAAGGTCGCCGCCGCGCTGGCCGACGCCGCGGCCTTCCAGCAGATCGCTCGCCAGGAAGCGGTCGTGCGCGCGGATGCGCTGGGAGGAGATATCGGGACCTTGCGCGAGGAGCGCGGGAAGGGCAATGACTGCTATCCAGATAGGCTTACTCATGATTAATGATATCCTTGGGAAGAAGAAGCAAAAGAGTATTTAGCCGCCGATGAACGCAGATGAACGCCGATAAAACCACTTCTTTTCCATCGGCGTTCATCTGCGTTCATCTGCTGCCAAATTTCTGTTTGAACCTTATACCATGCCCCGAACCCTGACTCATTTGCAAGCGCTGGAAGCCGAGAGCATCCACATTTTGCGCGAAGTGGCGGCGGAATTCCAGCGCCCGGTGATGCTCTATTCCATCGGCAAAGATTCCTCGGTGATGGTGCGGCTGGCGCAGAAGGCCTTCTATCCGGGGCCGCTTCCGTTTCCCCTGCTGCACATCGACACGAGCTACAAATTTCGCGAGATGGTGGAATTTCGCGACCGCTTCTGCGCCGAAATCGGGGCGCGCCTGATCGTCCACACCAACACGCAGGCGCTGGCGGACGGCGCCAATCCGTTCCGCCTGGGCACGCAAAAATGCTGCGGTCTGCTGAAGACGCGCGCGCTCCTCGACGCCCTTACCGCCGGCGGTTTCGACGCGGCTTTCGGTGGCGCGCGCCGCGACGAGGAAAAATCGCGCGCCAAGGAACGGGTCTATTCCTTCCGCGATTCCTTCGGCCAGTGGGACCCCAAGAATCAGCGCCCGGAGCTGTGGAATCTCTTCAACAGCAGAGTGGATAAAGGCGAGTCCATCCGCGTCTTTCCGCTGTCCAACTGGACGGAGCTGGACGTGTGGGACTACATCCACGTGGAGAATATTCCCGTGGTGCCGCTATACTTCGCGCGCCCGCGGCCCATGGTGGTGCGCGGGGAAATGCTGATTCCGGTGGAGCACGACATCCCGCTGCTGCCCGGCGAAACGCCGCAGATGGTGATGTGCCGCATGCGCTCGCTGGGCTGTACGCCATGCACCGGCGCCATCCGCTCGGAGGCCGACACGGTGCCCAAAATCATCGCCGAGATGCGCGAGTTCCGCCGCTCCGAGCGCGAAAACCGCGTCATCGATCACGACCAGGAAGGCTCCATGGAGCTCAAGAAACGCGAGGGCTACTTCTGAGCGATCTGCTGCGCTTCACCACCGCCGGCAGCGTGGACGACGGTAAGTCGACGCTGATCGGGCGCCTGCTGTACGATTCCCGCACGGTCTACGAAGACCAACTCGCGGGCATTCGCAAAGCCACCAAGGCGCACGGCGGGCTCGACCTTTCGCTGCTCACCGACGGACTGCGCGCCGAGCGCGAACAGGGCATCACCATCGACGTAGCCTACCGCTATTTCTCCACGCCGCGGCGCAAGTTCATCATCGCCGACACTCCGGGGCACGAGCAGTACACGCGCAATATGGCCACCGGCGCATCCACGGCCGACCTGGCAATCGTGCTGATCGACGCGCGCCACGGCGTGCTGGCGCAATCGCGGCGCCACGCTTTTATCGCCACCCTGCTGGGCATTCGCCACCTGGTGATCGCGATTAACAAAATGGACCTGGTGGAATATAGCGAAGCGGTCTTCGACTCCATTTGCGGCGATTTCGGACGGTTTGTGGACCAGATCGGCAATCCTCCGGAGTTGCAATTCATTCCCGTGAGCGCGCTCTGCGGCGACAACGTGGTGGCGCGCAGCACGCGCATGCCGTGGTATCGCGGGCCGGCACTGCTGGAACATCTGGAGACCGTGCCCAACACTTTGGGAGAGCAGGCCGGCAACCACGCCGTGGGACTGCGCCTGCCGGTGCAATACGTGATCCGCCCCAATCAGGATTTCCGCGGGCTGGCGGGACAACTGGCCGCGGGAGCGATCCATCCCGGCGACCGCGTCCGCGTGCTGCCTTCCGGCCGGGAAACGCGCGTGCGCTCCATCGTCACGCCAGAGGGCGAACTGGCCGAGGCGTTCGCGCCCATGTCCGTGACGGTGTGCCTGGACGAAGAGATCGACGTCAGCCGCGGCGATATGCTGGTGGCGCCGGCGGACCCGCCCGCGCACGCCCAGCGTTTCGACGCCATGCTGGTGTGGATGAACGAAACGCCGGCGGCGCCCGATCGCCCGTACCTGCTGAAGCACACCACGCAGACGCTGCCCGCGCGCATTGTGGAGATTCGCCATCGCGTGGACATCCACAGCCTGGCGGGGCAGCCGGCCAGCGAGCTGCGGCTGAATGAAATCGGCGCCGTGCTGGTGGAGGCCCAGCGGCCTCTCTTCTTCGATCCGTACCGGCGCAATCGCTTCACCGGGAGTTTCATCCTGCTCGACCCGCTCACTAATGAGACGGTAGGGGCTGGCATGATCGAATCGGCGGCGGTGGAAAGCGGCGATGGCGCTCCGCGGTCCGCATCGATATCCATCGAAAACAATCCCGACGTGCTCTGGCTGCTGGCGCGGCGGCTGGTGGAAAACGGCCATCGCGTGGTGGTGCTTTCCAACCAGGCTCTGCTGGTGGGCCCGGCTTCGGCCGCCCCTTCTGTAGAATTGTCCTTCACTGCGAGCACTCTCGCGCAGGATCTCGATCGTGCGGCGGATCAAATCTTCCAGGAATTAATACGCCGCCGAGTGGTCATGTAAAATTAGCGAAACTTTCCGGGCGCCGCAGCCATAATCATATGCAGAGGCTATTTTTCGAAAATGAGATTTGCGCGTTTCTTCATGTTGCTGGCGGCTGCTGGGGCTGTGTATGCCCAGACAGGCACCACTTGGGACACCAGCGGGAACAGTATGCTGAAGGGCACATACTATTTCCGGCAGGTTTACTATATTCCTAGCACCACGTATGAAGGGTACCTGGGCGAAGCCGTCACCATCTACGGCACTATGTCGTTCGACGGGAACGGCAACTACACTATCGCCGCGTCCAACGGCGTGCAGCTCATCGACTACAGTTTCGATGCGGAACAAGTCGAAAACTACGCGAATTGCACTGCCACCTACCCTTGCTACACCACTACCGGAACGTACGCCATCTCCGGCTCCGGGTATGGCGTAATTTCGAGCCCCTACGCCACCGGGGACTCGGTATACGGGCTGGTCTCTTCGAACGGTGTTTTCGTCGGCAGCAGCACGGACAACAGCTACGGGTACAACGACATGATGCTGGCCGCGCCCCTCGCGAGTCCGGCGCCTACAAACTCCAGCTTCACCGGCACGTGGGCGGCCGTGGCTTACGACCTCTCGAGTGGCAGTCCGACGACCGCCCTGAGCCTGCAGTTTACTCTCACGCCGGACGGAAACGGCAACCTCAATGCGGGAACCATCAGCGGTTATTCGGCCGAAAGCGCCGCGCTGTACCAGCAGGTTTCGAGCGGCGTGAAATACTCGTTCAGCAGTGGCGCTGCCGTAGCCACCTTTCCGGCCAACGCCGAGCTCATCTCCGGCCAGAAGTATCTTTACTTTTCCAAGGACGGCAATTTCATGTTTGGGGGAGGGCCCATCACGTCGGCCACTTCTCCGTTTGACTTCATCGTGGCAGTGAAGGTCACCGGCAGCCCGACTCTTTCCGGGCTCTATTATCAGGCCGGGCTCGACAGTGAGTTCTACAACAACCAGGTCGACCTCGATTCTTACTTCGGCTCCTTCAATATGATTGCGGGCGCGGCACCGCAGACATACCTGGGACACCAGCGGTACAACGATTATGGCGGCAGCAGCGTTTATGACTACACTTACTCCAACACGATTTCGCTGACAGGCAACGTCTACACCGGCGCCAGTGCCCGTTTCATCGTGGGCGCGGGAGGAGCGGAGCTGATTACCACCGGAATTTATCCCAATCTCGGGCTCAGCGTGGCGCTGCAGGCGCCTTGCCCCGTGGGCACTTCGCCCGGCAGCGTCCAGGGCCAGTGCACCACTACCGCTAGCGGGCCTTACTTGAACCCCACCGGCGTGGTGAACTCAGCCAGTTACGCACCGTTCACGGCCGGCATCGCGCCCGGAGAATTGTTGACCATGTTCGGCTCTAACCTGGCTGACAGCGCGCAGTCGGTGGTAGGAGGTTCGCCGGTGTCTTCGTCCTTGGGCGGCGTGCAGGTCAGTATCGGCGGTCTTCCGGCGCCCGTTTTCTCGGTGGCCCCGGGACAGGTTTCGGCGATCGTGCCCTATGGAGTTACCGTGGGATCGGTAGTGGATATCCAGTTGACCAACGATATGGGGACCTCCAACGTAGTGACGAATTACGTGGCCACCACGGCTCCGGGAGTCTTCACGCAATGCGCCTGCGGCATAAGTTACGGATGGATCGATCATTTGGGCATCGGAAATTCCGTAGCGGCTGTAGGATCGCCCGTGACCGACTCGAATCCAGCCGTGGAAGGCGAGACCCTGGCGGTCGGCCTCACCGGACTGGGCGCCGTTTCACCCAGCATCGCGGATGGAGCGCTGGGACCATCGGCAACGCTCAGCCAAACCACCAACACCATCGCGGTGGATATCACCGGCACCACCGCCACGACCAGTTTTTCCGGATTGCTGCCCGGCCTCGCCGGGGAATATCAGCTCAACATGACCGTGCCCACGGGGGTTACGGCCGGCCCCAATTATCTCGACGTCTCGGGCCCGGATTCCTACATGTCTTACCTGTTGATTCCGGTGCAGGCGACCGCCGGCTCGACTGCCGCGATCGCCCCGGCACCGGAGATCGCCGTGCGGGCGAGACTCCACCGGCCGGTGAAGGGCATGCCCAGCCTGCGCAATCCGCAGGTGAAGAAGCCTTTTTCACAAGCCAGGATTACGGACAATCGCTGAGTACCTGGTGGGGCGGACTTTAGCCCGCGGAGGGCTTTAGCCCGACCGGCGAGCGGAGCTCGCCCACGGAGTCTGGCGGGCTGAAGCCCGCCCCACCGAGCGGATCGACACATCTTGGTGGCGCGGGTTTCAGTCTGGGGAGGGCTTCAGCCCGACCGGCGCGTCCGCTGATATACTGTCCCCAAAGGAGCACGGGATGTCTGAACTCAGCCGCCGCCGATTTATCGGCACCGGGGCGATAGCGCCACTTATACTGCATGCCGACGACAAGGCGGGAACCAAACGGCCCGTCCTCGGCGCGGGCGACCACGTCTACGAAGCCTGGCACGATTGGGGCGAGCTGCCTGCGTCCATCCGGTACGGCAACACGCACGGCGTGGTGGAAGACTCGCAGGGACGAATCTACGTCCACCACACGGTCGGTTCGACAAGCGAAAGCTCCGACTCCATGGTGGTGTTCGACGCGCAAGGAAAGTTCATCAAATCCTGGGGCAAGGAGTTCAAGGGCGGAGCCCACGGCCTGCACATCCGGCGCGAGGGCAGCACGGAATTCCTGTACCTGTGCGACACCAAGCGGGGCGTGGTGGTGAAAGCCACGCTGGACGGCGAAGAGGTCTTCAGCCTCGGCTATCCCGATAAGTCGGAAGCGTACAAGCCGGGCGCCGACGGCAAGCCGCCTAAGTACAGCCCGACTAACCTCGCCATCGCTCCCAATGGCGACCTCTATGTCGGCGATGGCTACGGCTCCAGTTATATCAACC
>CAZARO010000085.1:0-10646 GCA_964487165.1 uncultured Solibacteraceae bacterium
CGTCGTTGCACCCTTCGGAATACGCGATGAAGCCCTCGCCGGCGTAAGGCTGCAACACACGGAAGATGCGGGCCTCGTCCAGCGGGCGCGGGTTGATGACCTCGCGCTGTTCGGTTTGCGCATAGGCGACATCCCAGTCGGTCACCGGAAACTCGGAGTTGATGCTGTGAGTGATGTCGGGATAAAAACGGATGGGGTATTGCGCGGGGATGCGCTGCCGCAGCTCGGGCAGATTCAGGCGCACCTGCGGCCCGAAAACGACGCCCGTGAGCCAGCCCGGATGCTGGTCCATGAGGCCGAAGAATTGCTCCATCCAGGTGTTGCTGAAGCCTTGCGGCGACATCCACATGGTGGCTCCGGGGTGATATTTGCGGAGATTGGCGGTCTGCTTTTCGAGCAGGGCCATCAGGTATTTCGGCTCGGTATGGCCGGGGTCGCCGCCGGGAACAAACACCGCGTCCACGCGCGGGAGTTGGCGGAAAACGTCGCCCCACTCGCCGATGGCCGCCGCTACCGTCGCGGGGTTGGAATAGTCAGCGTCCATGGCCGGATACCAGATCCAGCATTGCAGCCCGTACTCCTGCGCGAGGCGCGACATCTCCACCATCATTTGCATCTGCGGCAGGGGAAAATGCGGGCTGTCGGGCGCATCGTCAGAGCGCGGCGGAATCAGTTCGATGGCGTTCGCGCCGAATACAGCCAGGTCGCGAATGTAACGTTCCCAATCGGGCACGTCCCAGCCGTCGTAGGAGTTGGTTTTGGGCCGATACCCCAACTGGTGGCCGCGCAGAGGGTACTTGGGCGCGGTCCGGACATCGAGCGGACGGGGCAAGATCACGGAATCGCGGCGCATTTCGAGCGCGCGCAACAGCCCGCCCACTCCGAACAGGACGCCGCGCTCGTCGTTGCCGGCGATCTCCACCCCGCCATCGAACGACCGGAGCCGATAGCCTTCCGCGGGCAATTGGGAGCCGGCCGGAGCCTGGGCAATCCGCACGACCGGAACGCCGGGACCGGGATCCGTGGCGGCCACCGTCCAGGTGATGCGGGTACGTTCCCGTACGGCATCCACCAACAGGGAAACTGCTTTACGTTCGGGACCGGTGAGGCCGGCCGGCGCCACTACCGTGGCATGCGTGAGGTCGGCGGCACAGCATGCCCACGCCGCGGCCAGGAAAATGAAAGCGCGCATGTGATCGTCTCTTAGTGTAGTGCCTAGCCGCAACGAAAAGAATATTCACCGCAGAGACGCAGAGACACGGCGGAAAGCAAAGTCAAAACCGGAGGGCACAGAGGTGGCGGAGGGCACAGAGGGTAAAGCCCCGCGGTATCGGCGTTGCAGCGGGTTCGATTCGTGCGAATTCTCGCGGCTTGCGTCGCGCGTGCGTTTATTCCGCCGCCGTTAGAGATCGATTCCCTCGAACAATTGCCGCGCCCCCATTTCCATCAGTCCGATTTCCGTGGGCGATTGAAACAGCAGGAATCCCTGCCGCATGTATCGCTGGGCTTGCTCGGCGGTACGCGCCGGCCGTCCAACGAACTTGCCGTTACGCTGCGCGGCCTCGACAATCCGGCGAATGGCGTCTTCCATCGCGGGCTCGTCCTGCCTGCCCCGAAGACCCAGGGAGAACGAGAGGTCGCTCACCCCGATGAAAAGCACGTCCACACCGGGAGTGGCGGCAATGGCGTCGATCTCTTCCACGGCCGCGGATTCCTCCACCACGCAGATAGTCACCACTTCGCGGTCGGCGGAGTCGTAGTAGTTGCCGGCGGCCGGCCAGGTGCGCATCGCCGCCCCGGCTCCGGAGCCGCGGCGTCCGATTGGCGGATAGCGGCACGCGGCGGCGGCGCGGGCGGCCTTCTCGGCGGTGGTGGTGAACGGGAAGATGACGCCGTGCACGCCCTGGTCCAGTACCCGTTTCGCGGTCCACAATTCGTTCACCGGAACGCGCGCGAATACCGCGGCGGGCAATGCGCGCGCCGCCAGCACTATGAGGCGGAGAGTCTCCAGCGTCACCGGAGAATGTTCCATTTCCACCCACAGGAAGTGAAAGCCGAGAGTGGCGGCGTGCGCCGCAATTTCCACCGACGGCGTAGTGATGGTCACGCCGAATACCGGCTGCCCGGCCTGGAGACGGGCTCGCACGGGATTGCACCAGCTTGGTTGATCGCTCATGTCTTTCGATTTTGGCGCATCGCGGTGCGCTACGCTAGCGGCGCCGGAAGCTTCAACCCAGGCTCAGTTCAATGCTGTTCACCCGCGTGGCCACGAATTCGGCGAGAGCCGGAAAATCGGCCAACTGGCTGGTGGCGTCCGGAATCATCTCCGTCAAGCGCGCCAGCTCGCTTCTGTGGCTTTCAGGAAACTCGGAGAAATCCATCAGGTCGGCGAGCTGCGAACCGCAGGCCACCAGGCAGATCAGCTCGCGGTCCCGGCCAGCCGCCGCATTGGGATTTTCGTGCTGCGCGGCCACGATTTGCAGATCCAGGGGGCAGCCCCACTGAGCCAGTAGCCAGCGGCCGGCTTCGGTGTGGTCCATCCCGAAGAGACTTTTTTCGGCAACCAGCAGGCTTTTTCCCGCCGCCCTGGCTTCCATCACCGCTTCTTCGTAGTTCGGGAAAGCGCGCAGCAGGGCCAGCCGGCCGATATCGTGAATCAATCCGCCCATGTAGCCCCGTTCCTGGTTGATGCGCAGCGGCGGCGCCAGGCGCTCGCAGATCACCGCGGTGGCCAGATTGTGCCGCCAGCAGTTGCGCGCCATGTCGCCGCTGTTCGGACCCACCAGGCCTCGCATGGCCGTGGTGACGATGAGGGAGTTCACTCGCTCCATGCCCAGGAAGGCCAGCGCCTGCAGGATGTTCTTGATTTCGGAGCGGCACCCCAGCAGCGGCGAATTGGCCAGCCGCAGTACTTCCGCCGTCAGCACCGCATCGGTGCGCAGCAAGGTGACTACCCGACCGAGCGGTTGCGAGGCATCGGAAACCAAATTGAGCAATTGCACCGCCACCGGCCGGAAAGGCGGCACTTCTTTTAGCAGCCGCGCCCGCTGGACGGCAAGGGGTACATTGGAGGCGATCATGCGGCCCCCGGCGTCGATACTACCGCAATTCTTTGCGCGGTCATCCCAGTAATCAGAGCCATAAGTTCTCCCGGATGTATTGGTTTCGCGATGTATCCATCCATGCCGGCATCCAGGCAGCGCTCCCGGTCGCCCGCCATGGCATGCGCGGTCATGGCCACGATGGGAATATGTTTTCCCGTGTGGTCTTCCCGCTGCCGGATTTCGGCGGTGGCCTGCAGCCCGTCCATATCCGGCATCTGTATATCCATCAGGATGAGGTCGAAATCCCGGCCCTCGGCCAGGTCGAGCACCGCCAGTCCGTTACCGGCCAGGGTCACGGCGTGACCCCGTTCTTTGAGAAGCGCGGTGACCAGTTTCTGGCTGACCAGGTTATCCTCGGCCACCAGAATAGATAGGGGAGCGCATTCCATGGCCGCTGATGGCGCGGCCGCGCGTGGCGGCGGCAGGGCTTCGCCCAGGGTGAACGGCGCGGTGAAGTGAAACGTGCTGCCGCTTCCTACCCGGCTCTCAACCCAGATGCGCCCGCCCATAATGTCCACCAGTCCGGTGGAAATCGCCAGGCCCAGGCCGGTGCCGCCGTAGCGGCGCGTGGTGGATCCGTCCGCCTGGCGGAACGGCTCGAAGATGATGCTTTGCTTGTCCGCCGGGATGCCCGGTCCGCTATCGCACACGGAGAAGTGCGCGATCAGGCCGGAATCCGGACCCTGCTGCATGTCCACGGCCACGCGAACGAAACCCGCATCGGTGAATTTGATGGCGTTACCCACCAGGTTCAACAGCACCTGGCGGATGCGGTTTTCGTCGCCCACCAGGCGGTCGGGTAACTGCGGGTCCACGTCGCAGCCCAGTTCCAGGCCCTTTTGCTGCGCGGCGGCAAACATCGTGCGGGTGGAGCTCTCCACGCACTCCCGCATGGAGAACGGCGCCCGGTCAAGCTCCATTCTGCCGGCCTCTATCTTGGACACGTCCAGGATATCGTTCAACAGCTGCATGAGCGCTTCGGCGGAACGCTCTACCGTGTCCAGGTAATCGCGCTGCTCTTCGGTCAGCTTGGTGCTGAGGGTAAGCTGCGTGAAACCGAGGATGCCGTTCATGGGGGTGCGGATTTCGTGGCTCATGTTAGCCAGGAATTCGCCCTTCAACCGCGAGGCCTCTTCTGCCTTATCGATGGCGTAGAGCAGCTCCGCGTTCACGCGGTTGCGTTCGGCAACCTGCTGCTCCAGCTTGCGGCGATCTTCGGCGCGCTCCGCATCGCGCCGCCCTATCTCCTCCAGCATGGTATTCAGCGAGTGGGCCAGCACGCCAAACTCGTCCGCCGAGTTCACCGGGACGCGCCCGTCGAAGCCCTGCGTTTGCGCGATACGCTGCGCGACGGTGGCGATCTCGAGGATGGGCGCGGAGATCTTGGATTTTGCCACCACGGCGGTGATCGCCGCCACCACCAGACCCAGCAACAGGATGGATGGAGCGATGAGCCAGTACTCGTGCAGGACCGCGGTAGCCGGTTGCGCTCCGGCCCGCAGCACCAGAGTGCCCGCGCGGACACCATCGGCAATTACCGGCAGGCCCATCGTCAAGCCGGCGGCATCGTGCCGCACTCCGCCCCGCGGTTCCGGAGGACAGGCGCCGCCGGACGTCCGATGGAATACCGCCAGGCAGGCGCCGGTGGAATCGTAGACGGCCGCGTCGCGTATCAGGCCGTCCACCTGGAGCGAGGCCAGAGCCCGGCCGGCCGCATCGCGATCGCCCCGTGCTACCGCCGGGGCAGCCTGGATAGCCGCCAGGGAACCGACAGCGGCCACCTCCGCCCTGGTTCGCTGCCAGAACCGATCCACCTCGAATACCGCGATCCCAGCGGCGATCAGTGTGGCTGACACCACACCGCCGCCGACAATCAACGCCGTTGTCTTCCAACGAATAGACCCGTGCTTCATCGCGTCACCGTTTGTGCGACCGTTCGGCCAAGCCTCTCGGGCCGTGCCTGCCGGAGCAGGTTCGTAATTCTCACATCGGCGAGTTTTGGCTCAAATTCGAGCCTTTTTTGGCTCGCAAAACTAATTCATTCTAATGGGAATGCGACGCTAAACACGACGTCGTTGATCGCTGCGCGATCAACCGCTTGCTGACGCGCGCGGCTCAGAATGCGGTCTCTCACAGAGCAGTGACCGTCAGGGAGCAGAGGCGCAAATATTTATGACGCTCGGTTTAATTCTCGGTGGGTGTTTTCTCGATATGGTCGACTACCAATATTTCCGCGGGGCCTTTGTGCTTCTCCAGTTTTAAACCGAGTTCCTTTACGGCCGAAAAGAGATCGGGGAGCGGAACGTCGGCGGTAGAGTTGCCGGTGGCGTAGTCGAATTCGAAATAGTATTTGGCGGTAAGGCCGGTCTGCTCGATTACGGCGGTCGCCAGCAATCGCTGCAGGGTCTCGGCGAATTGCAGCATGGTCACGCGGCGGCCAGCCATATGGCCGATGCCCGGCCCGCCCAGGACAGCGAGCACCAGGCCTTCCATCCTGGCCGGATCTTCGGAGTGCTGGCTGGCCCACGCGGGCAGGGGCGGTGCTTCGCCCTCCTTCGCCGCGCGCATTTTCTCCCCGCCTTTCGCCACCGTCAGAAGATAGCCGTCGACCTCTTTCTGCTCCCGGTGTACCTCCATCTTGAAGCGATCGATCAGCAGCGATTGGAACATCAGCCGCACCTGGTCTTCGGTGGCGTTCGGATCGGTAGTGGCGTTGACGTCGAAAATGTGGTCGCTGCCCGGGACCGCGCCCGTCCACTGCCAGGGCTGCATGCGGTAGGCGTAGCCGATCAGGTAATGGAGGTCGGTGCTCCACCGGATGCGCCCGCCGGAGCGCTCCGGGCTGGTCCACAGGATTGGCTCGGGGTTCGGCTTGACCGAAACCACATCGAAGCGCAGCGCGGCGGCGGTCTGCGCGCGCATTTTCGGCGGACGGGCGAGTCCGATTGCCAACAGAACGGCTACCGCGGCTACCGCCAACCCGGCCCGATAGCGTGCCCCGGCGATGGCCCAATCGGATATCCTGGGAAATACCACGGAGAGGTCGACCTTGAGGTTCTTTGCCGTCATCCTTTTCGCCACCGTCGCTACCGCCCAACCGTACGAATTGGGCGCGGACATCGGGTACGGTATCTACCGCGATGGCACCATTTTCTCAGATGCAGGAACCGCGCAGGCGGGCATTCTCAACCGCTTCGCCGCCGGTATCGTGTTGGGCTACGAGTTCTCCAACTACGTCTCGGCCGAATTCCAGTATCTGTATCACGACGGCCATCCGTACCTCAACTTCGCCGGCGTGCGGACCGACATCCAGGGGAACTCCGAGGCGCTGACATACAATCTGCTGTTCCACTTCAAGACGCGCGAGCACCGCTGGCGGCCTTTTCTGGAGGGCGGCGTGGGCGGGAAAGAGTACGTGATTGCCGGGCCGGCACCTTATCCGCAGCCGATTCCACAAATCGCCAGCCTCACCACCAACGATGTCTGGAAAGTTGTTTTCAGCGCCGGCGGGGGCGTGAAAGTGCGCGTTCTGAAGCGGATGGAAATGCGGGCGGAGTTTCGCGATTATCTGACCACTTTCCCGCGGCAGGAGATTGTGCCGGCACCGCACAATACCGCCCGCGGAATCTTCGAACAGTTCACTCCTCTCTTCGGAATGGCGTATATTTTCTGAATGAGCCCTGCCGAGACCTTCCAGCAGTTCGTCGACTGCATCAATCATCATGACGTGAAGGCCCTCGCGGCCCTGATGACGGCGGACCACGTGTTCGTAGACGGGCTGGGGAATCGCGTGCAAGGCGCGGCATCGATGGAGGCAGGATGGCGCGGTTACTTCGCCATGTGTCCGGACTATTGGATCCGGACGGACGACGTGATGGCGGAAGGCGGCGCGGTGTTGGCGGCGGGGGAAGCAGGCGGGACCGTCGACGGAGTTTCGTGGCGGACTCCAGCGGCATGGAAGGCATCGATCCGCGATGGCAAGGTGGCGGAATGGCGGGTATTCGCCGACAACAAGCCGGTTTACGAAATCCTGGCGAGACGAAAGTAAGGCCGCCGGGGTATAGTCTAAAAGATCCGGTAGTCTGAAAGACTGGAGTCTTAAGAAGCCGCCATGATTCGCTACGCCATCCCGCTGCTAATCGCTATCTTCCTTGCCGCAGAATCGCCGGCCCATGCCGCCACTTGTGAAAGCCTGGCGCAGTTAAAGCTGCCGCACACCACCGTCACCATGGCCGAACTGGTTCCCGCCGGAACCTTCACCCCTCCCACCGGGACGCCGATCCCGAATCTGCCGGCATTTTGCCGCGTGGCCGCCACCCTGGCGCCCACTCCGGACTCCGACATTCGCATCGAGCTGTGGATGCCCGAATCCGGCTGGAACTCGCGCTTTGAAGGCACCGGCAATGGCGGATTCGCGGGCGGCCTGGTGTGGGGTGCGTTGGGCGGGGAACTCCGCCATGGTTTCGCGGTTGCCAATACCGATATGGGAATGCGCCCGCCCGCCGGCTCCGACGTCAGCGCCTTCATCGGCCGTCCCGAAAAATGGGCCGACTGGGGTTACCGCTCCACGCACGAGATGACCGTCGTGGCCAAGCTTCTGGTCAAGGCCTTCTACGATGCCGCGCCCCGCTATTCCTATTTTTCCGGCTGCTCCACCGGCGGCGAGCAGGCGCTGATGGAAGCGCAGCGCTACCCGGACGATTACGATGGCATCCTGGGCGGCGCTGCCGCCAACAACCGCACCGGCGTCCACACCAGCATTCTGTGGAATTACGCCGTGACGCAGCGCCAGCCGGACGGCTATATTCCGCCCGCGAAACTGACGCTGCTGGCGTCCGCCGCGCTGGCGGCGTGCGACGCAGCCGACGGACTGAAGGACGGCCTGATCGGCGATCCGCGGCAGTGCCACTTCGATCCCGCGGCGCTCGCCTGCAAGGGCGCGGATAGCGACACCTGCCTGACCGCAAGCCAGGTTCAAACGGCTCGCCAGGTCTACGCCGGACCCGTAAATCCGCGCACCAAGGAGCAGATCTATCCCGGCGTACCGCTGGGGAGCGAACTCGATTGGGTCCACTTCGGTCCCGCTCCGGGCACAGTCGCGCCTCCGCCTTTCGCGGCGTTGTTCAAGTGGGCCCTGGGAGCCGATTGGAATTGGCGGAGTTTCGACTATGACCGGAACTATGCTGCCGTAGTCGACAAGCTGGGGCCGGTGTTGAACGCGCTCAATCCGGATCTCAGCACGTTTCAATCGCGGGGGCACAAGCTGATTGTGTACCACGGCTGGGCCGACTGGCTGGTGCCGCCGGGCGAGTCCATCAACTATCGCGAAGCGGTATTGGCGCGCCAGCACCACGATGCGCGCGAGACCGATCGCTTCTACCGCCTGTTCATGATTCCGGGCATGTCGCATTGCGGCGGGGGCCCGGGGCTGACGGGCTTCGGCGGAATGGACCCGCTGGTGAAATGGGTGGAGAACGGAACCGCGCCGGATTCGGTGATCGTGAGTGGAAAGCCCGGCGGCGTTGCCGTTCAGCGTCCCGTGTGTCCGTATCCGCAAGTGGCGCGGTATCGCGGCTCCGGCGAGATCAACGATGCCGCGAGCTTCATCTGTGCCGACCCCGGTGCGCGAAAGTAGTGGGACGCCGGTATAAGATTAGGACGTGAACCTTCCTGTAAATCCGCCGGTGTTGCCGATGTTGGCAAAGCGAGTGGATGAGCTGCCGGCCGAGGGCAAGTGGATCTTCGAACCGAAATGGGACGGCTTTCGTGCGCTGGTTTTCCGGGACGGCGGCGAACTTGAAATCCAAAGCCGCGATGAAAAGCCGCTGAACCGCTATTTTCCCGAGATCGTAGAGGCGCTCCAGTCTCAATTACCGCCGCGCGTCGTGCTCGATGGGGAAATCGTGATTGCGCGCGGGAGCGTGCTCGATTTCGAGGCGCTTCAACTGCGGCTGCATCCGGCGGCATCGCGGGTCAAGACGCTAGCTAAGCAGACGCCGGCTTCGATTGTCTTCTTCGACTTGCTTTCGGACGGTGAGCGGGATTTGCGGAATGAGCCCTTCGAATTACGAAGGATGATGCTTGAGGACATCCTTCGGAACGCGGCGCCACCGGTTTACATTACGCCGGCGACACAGGAACGGGCCACCGCCTTGGACTGGTTCCGGCGATTCGAAGGAGCAGGCCTGGATGGCGTGATGGCCAAGCCGGTTTCGGGAAGCTACCAACCGGACAAGCGGGTGATGCTCAAAGTGAAGCACGAGCGGGAGTGCGATTGCGTAGTAGCGGGATTTCGCTGGTACAAGGGCGCGGAGAACCAAGCGGTCGGGTCGCTGCTGCTGGGGCTTTATGACCAGGCGGGCAGGCTGCAGCACGTAGGTGTGTGCGCGAGTTTCACAACGGAGAAGAGAAGGGAGCTGCTGCACTTTCTGGCGCCATATCGCACCAACGCACTGGACAATCACCCGTGGAAGGAGTGGGTTGGCCATCTGACGGCAGACGGAGAAACGGGAGGCCGCGTGCCGGGGGCACAGAGCCGTTGGAGCCGCGGCAAGGATCTTTCCTGGGAGCCGCTGAGAGCGGAACTGGTGGTGGAAGTGGCGTACGAGCACATGCAGGGTTCGCGTTTCCGCCACATGGCGCATTTCCGTAGGTGGCGAACGGATAAGAGACCGCAGGACTGCACGTATGAACAGTTGGAAGTCGTGCCGCCGCACGAACTGGCTACGATTTTCGCAGCCGCGAGGTGAGCGTTCAAAAGGGCTGTCAGGTGGCCTTCCGGGTTCCCGTTATGCCGGCCAAAACGAGAATTCTGTTCGCGTTGGGCGCCAGTCAGAAGATCAGGATTCACCGCAGAGACGCAGAGACGCAGAGAAACACCAAAAAAACCGGAGGGCGCTGAGGAGGCAGAGAGCGCAGAGAGTGAGACGGGCGAAGCCGGTCGCATGACAAGCATTCTGACTTCTGACTACTGACTTCCCCGACTCCCATATCCCGCAGGGATATCAGGGGCGAACGCCCTTCTTGGAACCACGGCCAGAACGTAATTCGCGCCACTGGCGGGTGGGATCGTCATCGGGATCGGGCGTTTCCTGCACAGGCCGGATGTCTTCAGGAACGTGGCGCAGGTTGACGCGAATACGCGTCCAGGTGGAGGAGCGGCCGCGCATGGAATCGACCAGGATGTCGTCCACGGCGAGACGCGCGGCCGGAACCGGGTATTTCGCTTTCCAGCGTTCGAGGCCGGCGAGGGCAGCGTCGCGATCGGGCGAATTGGCGACGGTGATCAGAGGCATCTTCGCGCGCGGCTTAGGGGCGGAGCGAGCGCGTGAGGGTGCGACCCGCGGTGCCTCTCCCTCTGCACGGCGAAAGTGAGGCGGCCAAGGAGCATCGGCGAGGCCCTCGGCTTCATCTTTGGCAGCGAGTTCCAGGAGCTTATCGAGCGAACCCGGATGGCGGTCCATCTCGGCATGCGGGTTGCCGAGAGTCGCGAAGCGCCGGGGCACGGTGAAGATGGTGAAGTCGGCGGGGTCGCAGTCCGGG
>CAZARO010000086.1:0-7734 GCA_964487165.1 uncultured Solibacteraceae bacterium
CGTATTGGTCCGTCCAAATTTCCTCGCCCGACTTACCGACCACTAATGCGGACTGCAGTCCACGGACCGTGGGACGCTCGGTATCGCGCGGCGGCCGATAGGGTACCGACTTGGGGATGGCCCGAAAACTGTTCTTGTAATAATGCGATTCGTCTTTATCCTGCCGGTAGGTGGAATCGAAAGCTTCGTGGCTGATCGACGTGAGGAAGTACTCCGCGTTAGTATCGCTCCGGTAGTGCCCTTCCAGTTTGAACGACACTCCCGCCCGGAAAGCCCGGCAGCGGCTGGAGCCGTTGACCACGAGCTGACGCGCTTCGCGTTCCTCCAACCGGAGCTTGACATAGCGGTCCCCATCGTCAACCGTGCTAAATTCGCCCGGATAGTCGTAGACTTCTTCGTTGTCGTCCGCCAAGGTGGACATCAGGCTGAGGCTCGGCGTTTTGAAATTATAGTCGGTGAGCGCGGCCTTCCCGGTATAGGCGGTCTCATGCCGTTCGAGCGACGCCACGCCCTCCTCGCCCGCGCCGACCCACCCTTCCTGAGCGAGCGAATATTGGGCGGTCGGCTGGCTGGGACAAGGGGCCAGGAGAGAGCTCTTGTCGGCGAAGACCATGGTGTGCTTGCTATCGGTGTGTTCGAAGAAGTAGAAGATCCCCTCCTCTTCCAACAGCCGGGAAATGAAGCTCAAACTGCTCTCCCGGTACTGTACACAGTAGTCGCGAGTAGGGTAGGTGCCGTTGGTGCGGAAGGAAAAATCCGTGATGCTCTTATCTTTCAGGATCTTCGACACAATGTCCGGCACCGACAAGTTCTGAAAAATCTTGCAGTCGGAATCGAGCGACAGGAACCAGACCTTGGGGACGATAACGGCATCGTAGACCGCCAGGTCGCGCGCGGGAGTGCCGATCCCCTTATTCTCGCGCCCCTTCGTGACGTCGTCGCCCTCCTTGGCCTGGGTAAGACTCCGGAAAACGGCGTTAAAGTAGCGTTCCGAGCCGTCGGCCTGGATGAGCGTAATGGTGACCGGCGTACGCAGTAAACTCTTGAGGTCCACCTCAAAGTTCGTCGATAACAAGGTCAACTTGAATTCGAACGGCTTGGAAAGCGCCTCCGTGCCGGATAATTTCTCCAGCAGCAATTCCGTGGTACCGGTCGTTGTTTTGACTTCTAAAAGCCGATCCTCTTGTGAGTAAGTAATCGTCGGACCGTCTGACATGAGCCCCTCCTCCCCCGTGAGCGTTCGCCGCGCCTGCGCGCCTTGTTAACCGGCTTGTCCCGCGGCCACCTGGCCGGCAGCCTGATCGTACACGAACGAGCCGTTCTCTCCGATGCTCACGTGGATGGAAGGCGGCCGCAATCCCTCGGCAAAAGCCGTGAGCAGTTGCCGCGAGATGTCCGGCAATAGCGTGTTGGTCAGGATGTTATCCACGTTGCGGGCGCCGCTTTCCACTTCGGTACACCGCCGCGCCACTTCCTCCACTAGCTTGGCATCGTACGTCAGCGCCAGCTTATGGGTTTCCTGCAGGCGGCGCTGGATCTTGCCCAGCTTCAGAACGATGATCTTCTTCATGGCTTCGTCCTGGATGGGGTAAAACGGAGTAATTACCAGCCGGCCCAGAAACGCCGGCTTGAAAACCTTGTCTAACTCCGGTTTCAGAGCCTTGACCAGTCCCTCCGGGCTGGGAGCGGTTTCGGGGTCGGCGCAGAGCTTCGCCATGGTGGCGGTGCCAGCGTTGGACGTCAGAATGATGATGGTGTTCTTGAAGTCGATGCTGCGGCCTTCCCCATCTTCCATGTTCCCCTTGTCGAAGACCTGGAAAAAGAGCTCCAGCACGTCGGGATGGGCCTTTTCCACCTCATCCAGCAGCACCACGGAATACGGCCGGCGGCGCACCGCTTCGGTGAGAACTCCGCCTTCGCCGTAGCCCACGTATCCGGGAGGCGAGCCCTTCAGGGTGGAAACCGTATGCGCCTCCTGGAACTCCGACATATTGATGGTGATGACGTTCTTTTCGCCGCCATAGAGCAGGTCGGAGAGCGCCAGCGCCGTCTCGGTCTTACCCACGCCGCTCGGCCCCACCAGCAGGAAGGTTCCCACCGGCTTATTGGGATCGTCCAGGCCGGCGCGCGAGGTCCGGATGCGCTGCGCGATGGCACCGATAGCGTAATCCTGGCCGATGACCCGCTTGTGCATGTGATCTTCCAGGTTGAGCACGATACTCACTTCGTCCTTCAACATTTTGCCCACCGGAATGCCGGTCCAGCCGGAAACCACTTCGCCGATGATGCCCTGGTCCACGCACACGCGAATCAGCGGCGTTTCCCCCTGCATGGCTTCGAGGTCGGTATTGAGAGTGTGCAACTGGGCGCGCATTGCCTCCGCTTCTGCCGAGCCGTTGGCGGCGCCGGCGGCATGCGCCTCTTCCAGCTTGCCGCGGATCTCGCGAATCTGGTTGACCAGCGCGAGTTCTTTCTGGTAGCGGCCATCCAGGCTCGCCAGGGTAGCCTCGGTAGCTGTTTTCTGCGCCGCCAGTTCCTTCAAGCGCTCGCTGTGATCGGCGCCCAGGGCGACTTCGCGCTCCAGAACGCGCGTCTGTACCGCCAGGTCGTCGAGCGTGCGATGGGCATCCTCAATCGGCGGCGGGACGGCATTCTGGCCCAACGCCAGGCGCGCGCAGGTGGTGTCCAGCACGCTCACCGCCTTGTCGGGCAACTGGCGGTCGGGCAGATAGCGATTCGACAGCTTTACCGCCGCCGCCAGCCCTTCATCCAGGATACGCACATTGTGATGCTTCTCGAGCACCGGGATAAGCCCGCGCAGCATCAGCTCGCACTGCTTCTCGCCCGGCTCTTCCACCTTCACCAGTTGGAAGCGCCGCGCCAGGGCGGGGTCTTTTTCGAAATACTTCTTGTACTCCGACCACGTGGTTGCCGCCACGGTGCGCAATTCGCCGCGCGCCAGCGCCGGCTTCAACAGGTTGGCGGCATCGCCCTGCCCTTCCGCGCCGCCGGCCCCGATCATGGTGTGGGCCTCGTCGATAAACAGAATGATGGGCGTAGGCGACGATTTCACTTCGTTGATCAGACTCTTCAGGCGATTTTCAAATTCGCCCTTGATGCCCGCGCCGGCCTGCAGCAGCGCCAGGTCCAATGTGTGGAGCGCGACGTTCTTCAGCGGTTGCGGTACATCGCCGGCGGCGATCCGCAGGGCGAAGCCTTCCACTACCGCGGTCTTGCCGACGCCGGCTTCGCCCACCAGAATCGGGTTGTTCTGGCGGCGGCGGGTGAGGATGTCCACCACCTGGCGGATTTCGAAATCGCGCCCCAGCACGGGGTCGATCTTTCCTTTGCGGGCGTTTTCGGTGAGATTCACGGTGTACTGGTCGAGGTTCGGCGTTTTGCCGCCGGCCTTGGGCTTTTGCCCATCGGCCGCGCCGGCAGCCGCGGCCGCAGCCTGCTGCGTCTCCTCTTCGGATTGCGCCACGATGGCGACGAATTCCTTTTTCAGGACGTCGGCGTTGATCTTCTGGAACTCCTTGCTGGCCTCGTTGACTATGCGGGTCAGCTCCTCCACAGTCACCAGCGCCAGAATGCAGTAGCCGGTGCGGACGATGTCGTCATTGTAGTCGAGGGACCCGGTCATCCAGGCCTCCTTCAACATCTTCAGCACCGATTCGCTGATGGCGGGATTGCGCGCGCTGCCCGACTTCAGCTTATCCAGGCTGCGGTTGAGCTCGGTTGACAGACGGGCTTTGTCAATCCCGAAATGCCGCGCGATCAACGCGAAATCCGCGCTGCTCGAATCCAGCAGCTTCATCAGGAAGTGCTCTATTTCCACGTTGTAGTGGGTCCGGGAAAGGCACAGGCCAGCCGCTCCTTCCAGTGCATTTCGGGTGGTATTGTTCAGTTTGCCGATTACGGTACGCAAATTTGGCATGTTAAGCCTCTCCAAGTAAAAGAATAGTATCGCCGGGGCTGCGGTCGAAATCGCTGCCCGATTTTAACCACGTGTGCCATCCCAGGCAGAAAGGTACATCCGCCGGCGGGTGCAATTCAAAAGACGGCACGTCCTCGCGTTTCAAAATCAATTGAACTTCGAACTCCAGGTCGTACCCGCAAAAGCTGCGCACAATGGCGCGCAGCGACGCCCACGCATTGCCGATGGGCAGGAAGTCGTTATACCGCGCGGCGTTCAACGGACCCAGCTTGAGCCGCACACGCGATCCCTGGTCCCAAATCTCGTCTCCCACCACAGCGCCGAAGCCCAAGGTGGTGGATTCCAGGTTCTCGCCGCCGAAGACGCACTGGTCGTGCTCCTCCAGGCTGCGCCAGGTGCCCACGAACGGCTCCACTTCCACCGGGATATCGAAATAGTCGCCCAGCATGGACTCCAGCGCCAGCGCGGACTTGGGGATCAGGCCGTACAGCCCGGAGTAATAAATGTAAGCTTCATCTTCCACCGGCTGGCGTTCGCGGATGCCCTTGGTGCCGAACCCTACCATGGCATACAGCATGGAGGTGAGCGGATCGCTCCGGTCGCGCTCGTACGCTACGGTGAAGTGATTCTTCTCCCACGCCTGATAGAAGAACGACGTCAGGCGATGGTTGAAGATGTTGAGAAACGCCAGCATGGTTTGATCTTTCGCGCGCAGCCGCGCGGCGATCAGTTCCGTGACGTAATTGGGCAATGCTCCCAGCGGACCGACCAACCCCATGAAGTTGACGGTCATCTCCGGGCATTCCTTGGGCCGCTCCTGCAAGGTATGGATGGCGCTGGCGGGGAAATGGAGAATCGGGTTGGCGCCGAAGCGCGCCACTTCATTATGCGGATGGTTGTAGCGCCCCACGGGCAAGCGGCCGGGCTGCAGCCAGCCCAGTACGCGCACCGCCTGGAAGAAGTCGAACGAGTAGGGCTCCGCAAACAGCAACTGCCGCACCTTCTCGAGCGCTACCGCGGATTTCTCCAGCGCTACATCAGGATTTTCTGTCCCGCTCGCGGGGGCCATTGTTTCAGAGACCTCTTTCGTTGTCGTGTCCGCACCACCAGTTGACTGAAGCTGTTCATTGAAGTGTACAACCCCAGAAAGACGTCCATCACGGCGGCAAAAGTATAAGCGCCCACACCGGCGAACTGTTCCTCGTCCAGTTCCAGCTCCACGCGCGTGCCGCGGGCGAAAGTAACTCCGTAAGTGGAGGTGAGGCGCGCGAAATGGGGAGCGCTTTTCAAGGCCAGAATCCCGTCGATCTGTTTTTCCGCCGAAAGCGAGGCGGTGAAATTGTGCAGCCGCAGAATCTCGCGGAACGCGTCCACGCCGTCGGAAACCAGCGACAGGTAATTCAGCGAGAGCTTGGACACCAGGCGCCAGAGCAGCCCGTGCTGCTGCGGCGGCTGCAAGGCCTCGGTCGGCTTGGTAAGCGCCACGATGCGGGTGATGGGGCCGCCGGTTCCCAACTGGAAATCGCCATCTTCGTTGCCGAAGGGCAGGCGCGACGGCAGTTCGCCGTTGCTGCAGGTGATCCGCATGGTGACGGTGTCACGATCGGGCGTCTTCTTAGCCCCGGTCAGGTCGACGAACGTGATGTACACGTCGGAGGCTTTGTTGGTCCGCCAGCCGGAGAGTTTGCGCGTGCTGTGCCAGAAGGTCTGCGTGGGCCCGCCGGCGGCCGAATGGCGGTGCGAGAAAAATGGCTGGTACGCCACCGTTTCAGTCGATCCGCTCATTACCCCGACCACTTCATCGATGGAGAAAATATCCAGCGACTCTTCCCTGCGCGCATCCGCCACAATGCGGTATTCGAAGCGTTTCTGCTCCATCAGGATGGGTTCGGCCACCTGTTCGAAGAGGTTCACCACCGGGGCGCAGCCCAGCCGGAAAGTGTTCTTGGAGACGCCCAGTTCGAGCGACTGACGCCGGTCGCCGCGTTCGAAATCGGAGAGGAAGAACAACAGCTCGATGCGATCGCCGAAACCCGCCGCGGCCACTTTCTCGAAGCCCGATAAATCCAGGAAGCAGAATTTTTCGGGGAACGCGAAATACTCCTGCAGCAGCCGGTATCCCCAGAACGTGCGCCGCGGAAAGGGGAACAATCCTTCGTCCGGCCGGAATCCCACCTGCCGCAGCGAGCCCGGCGCGAAGACCACGGTCTTCTTGGCCGGCGCCGCCAGATCGCGCGCTACGATCTGCACGCAGTTGTTGCACAGCAGTTCGATGAGGCCGCCGATGACCGTGCCATCGCCTTGCAGGAACATGCGCAGCGTCTTCAAGTCGAGCTTGCCGAAGGAGACGTCGGCCAGGCAGTTGAGTTCCAGCCGAATCACCGCCGCCGCGCCGGAAACGGTCATGGGCGGCTGCAGCCGGTCGGCGGAGCGCCAGTCGGCGGTCTTCACGATGATGGGCCACAACGTCGTGTCGTAACACGTCTGGAATTTGCACGGCGTGCCCGCCACGGGCGCCGAGTAGAGCAGCGATCCGCGCGGAATCGGCAGGCCGCTCATGAGTTTTCCCTGGTCCGGATCGAGGTGGAATTGCACGATCGACGCCGATGGGAGCGGGCGCAGGTAATAAGGGTAGAGCACCGAGAGCAGCGATTCCACCACCTCCGGAAACTCGTCGTCGATCTTGGTGTGAATGCGCGCCGCCAGAAACGCAAAGCCTTCCAGCATGCGCTCCACATGCGGATCTTCGCACTTGCCGGCCTCCAGCAGCAGGCGGGCGGCCACCTTGGGATACTTGTTCGCGAATTCCGCGCCCATATATCGCAGGTAGGTCAATTCCTGCGAATAGTGAAACAGCAGTTCGTCGCGCACGGCTCAGGTTTCCCTCACGCTGTACGCGCCTTTAGTGACCTCCAGGACCGTGTCGAAAGAGATGCGCTCCGGGGCCGGATCGATCATCAGCATGGCTTCCACGTGAAACGTGATGGACTGCTGCGTAGAGCGGTACGGGTCTCTGGATGTGACCCGGGCGCGCGACAGGCGCGGTTCGAACATCTCGATGGACTTCTCCAGGGACCGCAGCAGACGAGTTTCGTCGCCCGGATTCTGGAGCGAAATACTGGCGATGTCCGGCAGGCCGAAAAACAGCAGGCTGTTGCGCAGCTCTTCGCAAGCTTCGGGAATCTCGATGGGCATGCGGGTGGTGTTCAGCAGCCATTCCAGGTCCCGTTTCACCGACAATCGAAACTGCCGCAAAGACTCCGCACGCGTCATGGGAGCATCCTGGCGGTTGAGCGGATCCAGGTCCACCAACCGGTCTAGGAAGCCTTGCTGAATGTTCTTGATGAACTTGGGATTGGCCATGTCAGACCGAGCAGTTCAGCGCGCGCACGGGGTCCAGCTTGCAGATCCGCGCGTACAACTGCGCCCTCCTTTCGTCGTCCGCGGAGGTCAGGCAATGCATCAGAAGCTCCAGCGGATACGCGATTGCCTCGCTCGGTTCCCATTCTTCCAGGCGCCGCTCTTCGATCTCGGCCGCTAGTTGATCCAGCAACGGCTGCGCCACTTTTCCTTTTCCGGCGGCCATCAACAAATGCGCCAGTTGCGTGCGGCGGCGGAAACGCTGCCTGCCGCATCGCTCGGTCGCCAGAATGCCGGTGATCATCCCCAGTCCTTCCACGATCTGGCCGTCCCGCACAGCCTTCAAGGCCATGGCGAACTCATCCGACGTATCGGCGGGCGGGGGCTCTTCGGCCTCCAGGATGGCGGTCCCGATGGCGGAACACCAGGCGTAATGC
>CAZARO010000086.1:7744-10263 GCA_964487165.1 uncultured Solibacteraceae bacterium
GGATGGGCGGAAGCTCCTCCAGCACAAACGGTTCGAGCTCCAGTGCCGCCGCCGGTTCGGGCTCGGGCGTGGGTTCCGCAGCGGGCGTGGAATCCCAGGAAGTGTCGAGCGCGGGCGTCTCTTCAGCCGGCGGAGTGTCGAACGAAAGGTCGGACGGTGTCTCGCTCGAACTGGAGTCGTCGGCTGGCGGCGCCGGCCTCGCCATCTCCGACACCCTGTGGTGGGCCACATAGTTGTCGATCCAGTCCTTGGTTTCCTGGTTGGCGGCCGGAGTATCGTCCGGAAACACGATGTCCAGAACGTCCGGCATGGCTTCGAGCATGATGCGGAGCTGCTCGTTCACCGGCTTCAAGATCATGACGCCGGCCTTCCCGGCCATGGCGTTGGCGGCATAGCGCTGCAGATCCAGCCAGTGGCGGCCGCACGGCCGCAACAGCGTCGATTCGGTCAACTCGAGGAGCTTGTCCCACTCCGAATCCGCGTTCAGGCGTTTCATCTTGACGCGCAGATCGCTCTCCGGCGCCACGATAGCGGAATGGTCCAGCATCGGGGCCTTGTACATCACGTCCGCCCAGACAAAGGCGCGCAGAATCATATACGGCGCCGGATCTTCCGGATTGCGTTCCCGCATGGTGCGGCAAATGGCCGCCAGTTGGCGCGCGACATCGCCGAGTTGTTCACGCTCCGCGGGCCTTTCCGCCGAGGGTTCGAAACTGGCGACAGCGACGGGAGTTTCTTCCACCCCCGGGCTCACCGCCATCATGGAAAAATCGTCCTCGATCTTGGCCGGAGCTTCCTCCTCCAACCCGCCGGGCTTCCGGCCGAGGATGATTCGGACGGTTTGCGCAATCTCGTCGACGGCGTCGCGGGTCTTGATGAAGCTGGGGGAAAAACCGCCGAACTGCATGTCGCAGTACTCGGCCAGCGCCTCCACGGCGGCGCGCGCTTCGGTCAGTTGCTTGAACGTTTCCCGCAGCGCAGGTATGGGAGTCGAATCCGCCGCCGCATCGAACTCCTCGGCGGTGATTTTTCCCTCCCTGACAGCGGTTCGCCGGGCCTCTTCCTTTTCGCCGTACTGGGCGTCGGCCTCGTACCCCACCGCACGCGATTCCTTGTATTTGTGATAGTTCAATTTGCCGGAGACGATCGGCAAAAAGCCCAAAGGCTCGCCCAGTTTCGAGCCCAGCCACACCAGCGGAGCAGCCCGGACTTCCATATCGCCGTCCTCGTCGATGGGCGGATACAGGGTGTCCCAATACTGTTCCAGCAGATCGTGCAGGAACTGGAAGGACGGCGCCAGAACCGCGAAACCTTCCTTACGCACCAGCGCATCCACCAGCCAGACGGCAATCTGGAGATCCTTGCCGCGTTTCGCGATGGCATCGCTGGCCATCTTGATGACGGCGGGGTAGTCAGCGGTTTTGAGCGCCGTCTTCCAGTCACCCTGGGGGACATCGAGGTCCTCTCGCCGGGCCTCTTTAATCTTGTCGGTAACGGGGTCGTAGCGAAGGTTCGCGCCACTGGGAACATCGCCGGGAATGGGGTTCAACAGATCGTCGCGAAGGGGCATTTCCGGTCCTCAATCAAGAGTCAGTCTGCGGGACCGAGTCGTCAAATATCAGCGACCGGATTTCCAGAATGGCAACAGTGCGTTCCTCGTCCAGCACGAAAAGTTTCTGGCCATACGGAATCTCCATGGGATCCACTTCCGCCAGCACCCAATCGGTCTCGCGCCCCAGCTTCACCATATCCCGCTCGTGAGTCGAAGAGAAGGGATACACGATGGGCAGCAGCACCTCTCCGAATTCCTTGCCTTGCATATCCGGCCCGGCGGTGATGACAGCGGTACCCCAGAGGAGGTCGCGCAGGTAGCGCGGCGGTTCCATAGTAAGGGAACCGATGTGCGCAAAAGGAAGCCAGACGTACTCGCCGGCAATAAAAACTTCCAGCCGCGGCCCGATGCGCGGGTCGATGTCCTCAATCGACCGGAATTTCTCTCCGTTCAAGGTGCCCGACCGCCATTTGTTGGGGTTGGGAGAGTCCTGGTATTGCTTGCCTTCGAAGAAGGCCCGCCGCTTGCGTTCCGCGCTCAGCGCGGAGCGGTACACCAGCGCACCCAGGGCGGCATCCGGATTACTGTCGGAAAGCAGGTTCAGGTGCTTCTCGGCGCGGCTGAAATCGCCCGCAAAACAGAGAAGCTCGAACAGAAAAGTGCGCCGCCGGGTATCGTCCGGCTGGTCGCGCACCTCCGTCCCCAGCGCCTGAATGGCCTCCTGCAACTTCCCATCGTGAAGTAACTCCATGACGCTCATAATTTTCTGGACTGTGCGGTGGCGCTGGCGAGAGGGTCGACGAAAGGCGGCTCGGGATCGATCCCGCTGACGGCTAGAGTCGCGGTGCCCTGGTTGGAGACGTTCCAGCACCATTGTTGCGGTGTGTCCGGGGTCCCGTCGGCCTTTTGAGCAACATATTGCAGGCCCATGGCTTTAAAGCTGAAAGTGATGGTTTCTTTGGGACGC
>CAZARO010000086.1:10273-10581 GCA_964487165.1 uncultured Solibacteraceae bacterium
TGAAGTCGCCGCCAACCTTGCGAATCGCCAGGCAAATGGAGGGAAAAATGGTGGCTTGGGTGCAAGCCTTGTACAGGGGCACGGTGGCCGAGTCCACGACTTTGTCGACCGAAAAGCTGCCGAACTTACCCTTGCCCTTGGTGTTGGGCCCACCCCCCTCGGCCGCCTCAGCGCCCTCAACCTTGAACGTGAACTTCGTAATCTCAAAAGCCTTCTTGGTTGCAAAATAGAGGTCGGTGGTTTCGCCGCAGACTTGCGTCCCGCCTTTTTGCGGGATCCACATGAAATTGTCGCTGAGCATGCTATTT
>CAZARO010000087.1:0-10525 GCA_964487165.1 uncultured Solibacteraceae bacterium
AGTCGGGCGTCAGGGTGTAGCCTGTCACCACCATATTGCCTGCCTGGTCGAGCGCAATTCCGGTGACCTGGTTGGAGAGAATAGCGTCGAACGGCGGCGGGCCTCCGTGTCCGCCGAGGTAAGTCGCATAGGTAACGGTGGAACCGTCCGGGCTCAGCTTGAGCACGAAGCCGCTGGCGAAGGGGGAATTGCTGGTGGCGTAGAGCGCCGCGGAAGTCGGCGTGATCCCCGAGATGGGCGGCATCGGGGCCGGCGTGTTGAGCTGTGTCCAGCTCCGGCCATGGTCGTTCGAAACGTCGAGGACGGCCGTGCCGTTAGTGGAACCGCCGGCCACGTAGACCGCGCCCGTATGGGGATCGGTAGCCATGGCGGTGGTGGTATCGCTTGCGATTCCGGTGGGCGCGGTGAGCGGCGTCCAGGTGTTGCCGCCATCGCTGGAGCGCGCGCCGATGCCGGCGTAAATGGTGGCGGGCTTGGTAGTGGGGTCGGCCACCGGAGCGGGCAATGCCGCGCCCGTACCCAGCTCTTGCCAGGTGGCGCCGCCGTTGGTGCTGCGATAGGTTGCCGGCAGGACGATTCCGAAGCAGCAGACGCTACCGCCGTTGGAGTAAGCATACAGGGTCCCCTCGGTGACCGGATCGACTAAAAACTGGGAGAAGCCAAGTGGTGTCTGGGTTAGCGGGTTCCACGTATTGCCGCCATCCGTGCTGACGGCCGGCGGCGCGCCTATCGCGTAGACGGTGGTGGGCTTCTGCGGGTCCACAGCGATCTGCGTCACGCCACCGGTGAAGGCATCGGCGAGCAACCAATCGGCGCCGCCATCGGTTGAGCGATATAACTGGGTGCCAAATCCCGCAAACAGGATCGCCGTATTCGATGGATTCAGCGCCACAGTGTTGGCCGCCGCGTAATTGATTGCGGCCCAGGTGTTGCCGCCATCGGTAGATTTGTAGACTCCGGTCTCGCTGGCGGCATAGAGCGTCCGCGGCGTGGTAGGGTCGGCCGCGAGTTGCTGCAAAACGGCGAACGGCAGATTATCGATGGGCGTCCAAGTATCGCCGCCGTCGGTGCTCTTCCACAAAGGGCGCGCGCCCAGCGTGGGCTGCACCGGATTGACAACCGGGAAATCGACCGACGTGGTGTCGCCGGCGACGTATGCCGATCCCGTGGAATCGATAGCGATGGCGGTCGGATTAATGCTCTGGTTGCCGCCGAAATTCGATTGGTAGACGGGCCGCGATCCATCGGGCGAAAGTTTCAGCACAAACGCCTGGGGGAAGCCTCCGGTAATGTACGCGCTGCCGCTGGAGTCCACGGCGATCGCCGCGGACGAGATTTCGTTGTTGGCGGGCTCAAAGGAGTAAACCAGAGCGCCGTTGGCGGCGAGCTTGACCACGAAGCCCTGAAATGCGTACGCCAGGGAGGTTTGCCCCGGAAAATTGAGCGACGAGGTGTAGCCGGTGATGTAAGCGGCACCGGCGCTGTCGACCGCGAGACCGGTCGGCCAGTCGCTGTTCGAACCACCCAGATAGGTGCAGTAGAGGATTTTGCCGGTAGGGTCGAGCTTGAGCACGAATGCGTCACTATCGCCCCCGAGCGTGCTCTGGTAGGCGTTCAGCACGGGCAGGTTGGTAGAGGAGGTGGTTCCAGCCACCAGGATGTTGCCGGCGGAATCGATGGCCACACCGGCCGCCGAGTCGTTGCCGCTCCCGCCGAAATAGGTGGACCAGACGAGACCGCCCGATGGGGAGAACTTCGAGATGAATGCGTCGCTGCCGCCGCCCAGGGTCGGTTGGAGGGCATTGACGGTGACTGGGAAATTGGCTGAGCTGGTTTGCCCGACGACGTAGATGTCGCCCTGTTGATCGGTGGCCACCGCGGCAGGCGTGGCGCCTTCGAGGGGATAGATTGCGGGAAGCTGCGCCGCGGAAGTGGTAGCGAGGCACAAGAGCAGAATCGTTTTCATGGGGCACCTACAAAGAGCGTTACGCCGGACGGCGTTTGCGCGCCGCCGATGGAGGCTTGTACCGCCGGTGTTCCGGTGGGCACGTTGGCGGGGAGTTGGATGGTGATCTGGTAAAGCCCCACTGATCCAGTGGCGAGAACCGAGCTGACGATGGGCACCTGCATACCGCCCACCGTGACAACCGGGAGCGTCGATGTTACCGGCGCGCCGGTGACAATGGTACCGGCGGTAGCGGGAGGGTTGGTGGGACCGAATCCCGTGCCCCAGAGCGCGACGATGTCACCGGGCATCGCTGGAGCGGTGGCCGTGACCGGCGTGTAGTCGGGAAGAATCGACGCGATCGCGCTGCTCCCCGCCACAAAAAACGCCGGCGCGAAGGCTTGCAATTGCGCCGCAGCGGGTGCGCTGGCGACGCCATAGTTGGTGACGACCACTTTCACCGCGCCAACGGTGCTATCCGAGGGCGCCAGCACGTTAATCTGCGTGGGGCTGATGTATTCCACGAAGGCAGGCTTGCCGTCGATAGAGACGCTCACGCCATCCACCATAGTCGGCAGGTTGTTGCCGGTGAAATCGGAAGATTGCCAGGTGCCGGTGGTATCGGCGAGGTTGGCTCCTTGGATCATGACCCAGGAGCCGGCCTCGATCCCGGGTTGGAAGCTCGCACCGTTAAGCACGGCGGCGATGGTCGGGGCGGCAGCGGCTGGCGGGGCCAACTTCACCACGAAAGCGCTGCCGTTTCCGCCCTGCGTTACGGATTGCCCGAGGAAGTCGGTGGAGGAAGTGAGGCCGCCGACGATCAGGTTTCCCTGTGCGTCGGCCGCCACCCCGAAAGCGCCATCGTTGAGCGAGCCGCCGAGGTAGGTGGAGTATTGGAGCTGGCCGCCATCGGGCGAAATCACAGCCAGGAAGGCGTCCGAGCCTCCGGCGTTGGCGGGCTGAAGGGCGTTGGCGGCTGGAAAATCCAGGGCTCGAGTACCGCCGGTGACGACGATGTCGCCGGCAGGGTCGAGCGCGATGCCGGTGGCGTAGTTTTGCTGGGAAAACGCGCTTGAATCGGAGGCCAGCGACGTCGGGGTCGTCATGGCGGGATGGCCGTTCAGCAGCGTGGAATACACCAGCGATCCAGCCGGATTCAGTTTGACCACGAACGCGCTGGTCTGGACGTTCTGCACGGTGACCAGAAGCGTGCCGGAAGCTGGATTGATGCCGACGATCGGAGGATAGCTATACGGCCAGCCAGTGGCGGTCCATGTTTGTCCGCGATCGGAAGAGACCGCGAGCCCGTTGGCCGTCTGCGCGGCGGCGTAGAGCTTGCCGCTCGCGGGGTCGGCAGCCATGGCGGTCGCGACGGCATTAGGAAAAGGCGCGGTCAACGGCGTCCAGGTGTTGCCGCCGTCCATCGAGCGCGCGCTGGTGCCGGCGTAGACAGTGGCGGGAGCGGTCGAGGGATCGATCACCAGGCCGGGCGCCGTGGGCGTCACGTTTTGAACCACCGACCAGGTTGCGCCGCCGTCGGTGCTGCGATAAACCTGCCCATAAGGCACGGAAACAGCCGGCTTCGGGGCGGACAGGAAGCCGATCGGGAAGGCGTAATTGGCTACCGAATAACCGTAGAGCAGGCCTTCTGTTTTGGGATCGGACGCGAAAGAACCGAGTTCGCCTGTTGGAAACGGAATCATGGGCCATGTGGCGCCGGAATCGGTGCTCTTGAACCCCGTCGTGGTCCCTTGTGCGTATACCGTCGATGGATTCAGCGGGTCAACCGTCAACTGATTCACCGTGTAGCCCGGGGAATCGGCGAGGCTCCAGTTGGCTCCGCCGTCGGCCGATTGAAGAATCCATCCGCCCCAGGGCGTGGATGACGGCGGATAAATGCCGCCGCCGGCGTAGAGGACGGCGGGATTCGCTGGATCCACGGCCAGCGAATAGATCGCCGGCGTAGCGATGCCGTTGCTGATGCGGGTCCAATCGGCCGCGCTGTTCGTGCTTTTGAAAACGCCGAGATCGCTGGCGCCCGCGTAGAGCGTGCCGGGTGTGGTGGGGTCGGACACCAGGGTTTGCAGATACGCGAACGGCAGGTTATCGAACGGCGACCAGGTGCTGCCGCTATCGGTGCTCAGCCACAGCGGCCGCGCTCCGATGGAGGGTTGGAGCGAATCGACCTGCGGGAAGTCCACCGAATCGGTGGTGCCGGCGATGTAGACGGCGCCGGCGGAATCCACTGCGATGGCCGCTTCGTCGTTGTTCTGGCTGCCTCCGAAGAACGATTCATAGAGGAGGTGCGTGCCGTCGGGCGAAAGCTTGAACACGAAGGCCAGGTTCAGGTGGAGACTGGGGTAAGTAGGCACTTCCGGCTGGCCCACCACGTAGGCGCTGCCGCTCGCATCGACGGCGATGCCGCGGGGCCCGGTGATGTTGCGCGAATAGATGAAGGAGTAGACGAGAGCGCCGGCGGCATCGAGCTTGGCGACGAAAGTCTCGCCGACGGTGCCCGGCGGCTGGCCGGGGAAGTCCTCCGAGGTGGTCCGGCCGGTCAGATACGCGCTGCCGGCGGCGTCCACGGCGATGGCGTTGCCTTGGATGCCGCCGGAACCTCCCAGATAAGTGGAGTAGAGAATCTGGCCGGTTGGGTTCAGCTTAACGACGAATGCGTTGGAGTTCCCCTGAAGCGTGCCCTGGAAGGCATTCAGCACGGGCAGATTGGTGGATTGTGTGAGGCCCGTTACCACTACGTTGCCGGTGGAATCGACGGCCAGGGCGGTGGCGTAGTCATAAGCGCTGCCGCCAAAATAGGTGCACCAGAGCAGTGCGCCGGCGGGCGAATATTTGGCGATGAAGCCGTCGGTGTTGCCGCCATACGTGGACTGCGCGGCGCCCGCGGTAATCGGCAGAGTGGACGAGAGAGTCTGCCCCGCGACAAAGATGTTGCCCTGCGAATCGACGGCTACACCAGCGGGGACCGCGCCCTCCAGGAAGGCCACCTTCGGTGCGGACGCGCCGACGGCCAGGCTGTTACATATCGCCACGGCCAGTGAGACACACTGACTCCATCTGCGTGCCCGGATCATGCGCAAACTCCTTGCCTGGCAGCGGGAGGATTTCCGGCGCCGCCATCTGTAAGCACCGGCGATGCCAAATCGTGTGGGGGGCCGGAGCGGTGCGGACTTAAGCGGGCCAGCAACCGCTCCCTGGCGGTCGCGGCTCGGTAAGAGGCACGCTGATTCGGGCAGGGTTACAGAGCCGGGCCCAGGGGGTACCCCGCCAGGGAGCGGTTGCGCCCGTCAACTCCGCGATGCGCCAGGCAGTATCATGATGTTGTAGATGCACAGAGATATGGTTATGAGAAGAATCCTGCTGCTGCTCCTCTGGCAGTTCGGCTTGCTAGCCGGCAGCCGGCTCTTCGCCGATGTCGTCACGTTGAAAGATGGCGGACAGATCTCAGGGTCGCTCGAGTCCAGCAATATCACGGAGCTTCACGTTAAGGCTGGGGATCAGTCGAAGAGCATCGATATTCATGACGTTCAGGCCATCCAGCTCGGTGTATCCCTGCCTGCGACGCCAGCCGCGCCGCCTACACCCAAAGCGGCAGACTCCGCGTCCGCGGCACCGGAACCTGCGCCGGCCCAACCCAACAGCCTGATCTTCCGCGACGGCACGCACGTCGCCGGCCGGTTGTGGTCCATCGACGCCACCCATGTACACTTCCTGGTAAACAATCAGCTCCAGCATTATCCCCGGCCGGACGTATTGGGGGTGACCTTCGGCAACGCGAGCCTGCCTCCGCCGCCGGCACGTTCGACGCCGACGACATCCACGGCGCCGCCGGCGACATCGGCGCCACCTCCGGCCGCCGCGACCCAGCCGGCCCGCGCCCCGACGTTGATGCGGCCAACCGGCGGACCGCCGCCGCAGTCTCCCACGTTGACGCAGCCCTCCAGCAGTGCGCCGCCATCGGCTCCCTCGCGCGGTCTCTCGCAACCGGAGGAAATCGGGATGGTTTATTCCTGGGACGGCAAAGTGCTGACCCCGCTCGAACGCAATCAAGCCGTCGAGGGCAAAAGCGGCTCCACGCAATACTATGAGATACCGGCCCCGCAATCGCGCATTCGTATAAAGGAGGACTCCCCTCTGGTGTTCATCCTCCGCTTGCCCAAGGGAATCGACCCCGCCGGCTACGGCCTGTTCCCCTTGGTGACGGTGAATGGCAGCCGGCGGACCCGGTCCCAACCCGGCCGTGGCGGTGGCCTCCTGACGTGGCCGGTCGGTATCAAGATAAACGACGAGTCCAGCTTAATCACCTATGCTTTATCGGTCAGGGATCTACCTGCGGGCGAATACTCCTTTAGTCCCGCCAGCTCGAACGACGTCTATTGCTTCGGTGTGGATCCCGCCGCGCCCGGCCAATAAAGCTGCTCTTGAGTCTCGTTCGATAGAGTCGAGCCGAGCGCGCCTTGCGGGGCAGGAGGCATCCTGATCCTGCGGCGACCCGGAGGGTGCCCCGGTAATCGGCCCGCTGAGGCCTATTCACGGCCCTCCGGAGCGGGTTACCAACTGTTGCCAACCTGCCCCACTTAGCGAGTTAGTTCCCGTTATACGGCGTGAAACGAGGATTTTGTTCTCGTTGTGTCGGCAAGTCCAATCGATTCAAAGGCCTGCCCCCCATTCTGACTTCTGACTCCTGACTTCTATATCCCGCAGGGATATCAAGGCGAAGCCTTGGCTAGTTAGTTTAGCTTCTCTCAAAGTTTCAGACTCTATCGATAGCGCCGCAGCTATCTTGCCGCCAGAAGCTCCTGATGCTGCTCCAGGTACTCCAGCGTGCGGATGACCGATTGCTGAATCGTCAGTTTGGGCCGCCAGCCGAGCGCTCGCATGCGGGCGCAATCCAGAAAAATGAAGGGATTGTCGCCGATCCAGCCGCGGTCGCCGCCCGTGAATTCGAGCTTTGGATGAAGTCCCAGGCGCTCGCAGATCCACTGGATCGACTGCGTCACCTGGCAGTACTCGTCGGTCCCCAGATTGAAGATGGAGACCGGCGTGGAGGCTCGTTCCATGGCGAGGAGTATGGCATCGACGCAATCCTGCACATACAGGTAAGATTTCCGCTGGGTTCCGTCGCCGAGCACGCGCAATTGCCCAGGGTGATCGAGTAACTGCTTATAGAAATCGAACACGTGGCCATGGGTATAGCGCTCGCCCATAATGGAAACGAAGCGGAAGATGCAGCTCTTGATGCCGAAGCCCTCGCAGTAAGCCTGGACCAGCCCTTCGGCGGCCACTTTCGAGGCCCCGTAGAGGGATGTCTGCACCGGGAAGGGGCAATCTTCGGGCGTCGGGATGATGGTCGCCTCACCGTAGACCGAACCCGTGGAGGAGAAGGCGATGCGGCGTACGTCTTGCGTGCGCATGGCTTCCAGGACGTTCCAGGTGGCGATGGCGTTCTGCTCCAGATCGCGCCGCGGATGGTCGGTGCCGAAGCGAACGTCGGCATTGGCGGCCAGGTGAAAGACTACTTCGCTTCCAGCCATGGCCGCGCGGATCGCCTCCAGGTCCAGCAGATCGGCGCGCACCAGCCGGTAGCGCGGATGGCGTAGAGCGCCAGCGGTAAACTGCTCCTGGCCGGTAGAGAAGTTATCGAAGCCGACCACGTCGTGGCCGTCCTCGAGGAGCCGGTCCACAAGAGTACTTCCGATGAAGCCGGCCGCGCCGGTTACCAATGCTCGCAAATTTCCCCCGAAATAAAGGCGGCGATTCTCCTGGCGGAGAGGCCGAATCCACAGTCTGACGCGCCTCAGGGGATGTGTCAAGCAACGTCTGGGCCGTATAGGACCGGGTTTCCAAAGGAAGCTGTAGTAGACTGAAAGGGCGTATGGATTCGGGTAGGTCTGTATCTCCGGTGGAGACGGAGGGAGGGATTTCTCCGTCGGCTGTTCAGCCCAAGCTCGAACTGCCGGTGCCCGCGATCCTTTTTTTTCTGGCGTTGCTGATCCTCCTCTTTCTACCCGTTCTGGGTCCCCTCGTATCGCAGTGGATCGACGATGAGAACATGGGCTACGCGTTCTTCGTGCCGCTGGTGGCCGGATATGTGATCTGGCTTGACCGGGCGCGCATCCTGGCGGCTCCTGTCAAGCCGTGCTGGCCGGCGATGGCGCTGGTGGTGTGGGGATTTTGCCAGATGTTACTGGGCTTGCTGGGGGCGCTCTCCTTCGTATCGCGGACGGCTTTCCTGGTGACCATGGTGGGGGTGGTTTGGACTATTGCCGGGAGGGCGGTGGTGCGTACCCTGCTGTTCCCGATTGTCCTGCTGCTCTTCATGTTTCCCATCCCGCTATATGTCTACCAGAAGATGACCATTCCGCTGCAGATGCTGGCCACACAGGTGGCCGCGACGGGTTTGGAGATTTTAGGAGTTCCGGTGTTGCAGCAGGGGAACGTCCTGACGCTGGCCGACCATCAACTGGACGTGGTGGAAGCCTGCAGCGGCATTCGTTCGCTGCTCTCCCTGACGTTCCTGGCGGTGGCCTACGGCCGCCTGTTCGAAACGCGGACCTGGGTGAAGCTGGCGCTGCTCGTTTCCACCGTCCCGATTGCCATCGTCTGCAACGCCGCCCGCATTACCCTGACCGGCATCCTGACGCAATATAAGCCGGAGATTGCCGAGGGCGCCTATCACGCCTTTGAAGGCTGGGTGATCTTCATGCTCGAACTGGTGGTTTTGCTCGGCTTTCATCGCGTATTGAACTGGTTTGGAAGGCGGTCTCATGCCTGAAAAGAATTCGCCCTTCGATTTCCTGCGCAACAAGGCGGCGCTGGCGGTAACCATCCTGCTGGCGGCGGAGATCGTCTTGTTTTACGCCTTGCCGACCAAGGAATACATCCCCTCACCGCCGCCGCTGGATGGGTTTGCGGCCACCCTGGGGCCGTGGAACATGACCGCCCAGTTTCCGCTCGCCAAGGATGCGGAAGACATTCTGCATGCCGACGATACGTTGTCGCGCAACTACGAGGGCCCCACTAAGAAGGTGGAGCTTTTCGTGGCTTTCTTTAGGACGCAGCGGGCGGGCGTGACGCCGCATTCCCCCAAAATGTGTCTGCCTGCCAGCGGATGGGCGGAAGAGAGCTCGCGCATCATTCATGTAAGCGTACCCGGAGAGTCGGCTCCCATTCCGGTGAACCGCTACATCGTGATGAAGGACGACCAGCGCAAGTTGGTGCTCTACTGGTTCCAGAATTGGCACCGCGCCACGGCCGACGAGTACATGTCGAAGTTCTATCTGCTCTACGACAACATCCGATACCGCCGCAGCGACGAAGCGCTGGTCCGTGTAATCACGGATTTTAGCGGCACCGCGGACGCACCGGCGGAAGCACATGCCATCCAGTTCTTACAGGATGTGTACCAGCCACTGAAGCAGCAGATCTGGTCGACGGCGTCGAACGCGGCGCGACAGACCGGGGCGAGCCTACCGCTCTCCGGGAACTTCGTTCCGCAGCCTGTAAGTTATTGAATTCTGGTTGGTCCAAAGTGGGGCAGCCAATCCTGGCTGCCGGGCCGGCTGGAAAGCCGGCCTGCAGGCACGATTGCCTGCCCCACTTAGCTTCTCAATGTCTTGGGCTCAATGGATTGCGCCGCAGGCGCGTGAGGGGTGCCCGCCCTACTTCTGTGCTTCGCTCGAAGGCGGCACGATTCCCTTGATCCGCATGTACGTCACCAGGTTGCCGTAGTGCTCCATGGTGTGGGCGGTGTTGAAGTCCAAAATGGACAGGCGGCTCAACTGCCGGCCGAAGAACGGCACCAACGCCGCCGCATCGGCATCGGTCATTTTGGCGAACTGCGCGTCGCAATAAGCGAAGGCTTCCTTCACCGCGGCGGCGACGTCGGCCTTGGTCTTGGCAGTTTTTTCGACGCCCTTGTCGATCTGCTTGCCGTCAGCGGCGCTGCAAAATTCGTACTGGCCGTCGGCGATGTGGGCGAACAACTGGCCCACCGTGCGTACGTCCGGGGTCGGCTGGAAAGACCAGAGATTGTCGGGGATCTTGTCCAGGGATTTCAGAATGTCGCCCTTGGCGACGGAGAAAAGAGCCTGCGACGAAGCTACGAGCGGGTTCTTGGGACTAGTCTGCGCGGACAGTCCGGCGACGCAAAAGAGGGCAATGGCTGCCAGTTTCATAGAAGCTATGATACGAGTTTTCGAAGGGTAACGGGGGAATACAGTTGTTACAATCGTCATGTATGTGGCGACCGCTCATTTTCCTCCTCGTCGCGGGTTCGGTGGCTTTCGCCCAGAAGCGGCCGTTTGACGCCAACGCGATGATGGAGCTGAAACGGATCAGCGACCCGCAGCTTTCCCCCGATGGCAAATGGTTGACGTTCACGGTGCAGACCGTGGACGTGGCGGCGAACAAGAAACCTTCGCAAATATGGATTGTGGCCGGTCCGGATGGATCGGCAGGTAACACGCCGCGGCAGATCACTCACGAGGGCGAAGCCAATGGGCGGGCGCGCTGGTCTCCCCTGCCCTTTGGGTGGCCCTTGTCTTTTTCTGGATGCTGTTT
>CAZARO010000088.1:0-7137 GCA_964487165.1 uncultured Solibacteraceae bacterium
CGGTAAGCCAAAGCGGCAATGTGGCTGGGTCCACGGTGAAACTCACAGTTCCAGTGGCCGTAGTCAACGTGATGCTAGTGTACAGCGCATTGGTGCCTCCGGTACCCTTGACATAAGTCAGCGGCGTCGGTTGGGTCGCCGTTAACTGCGACACGGTGACAACCAAGGTCACAACTACGGTCAGGTCCGGCTCGCTGGGATTGCCAATAACTGCCAGGTGGACCGTAAACTTGGTTGTGCCCGAGCCTGCCGGCACGTATTTCGGGACTACCTGGAACAGCGCGGTGTCGGAGTGAGCAACATTAGCTCGGGAGCTAGCCGGCGTGACCGTAAGCCATGTTGGCAGTGTCGGAGAATTAACTGTGTAGGGTTCGTACACGGTATTGACGGACGTAATCGTAGCTGAAGTCCCGGTAACCGATGACTGGTTGGCCGGGCCGCCCACCAGATAGTTCAGGGTGATCGGAAAGGCGGTGGAAGACAGCGGGGAAACGGTGGTGGTAATGGTCAAGGTGATGGTGAAAGTGGTATCCGCCCCGTTGTTCGTTGAGAGATGAACCGTAGCGGTTTGCGGACCCGCGGGAGTCGTATCGGCGTAAGTGTTATTCACGGAACAGATGAGCTGGTCGGTAATGCTGTTGCCAGCTGTGCCGTTCGTTGGGGTACAGGTTAGCCACGACGGCGTCGGCGTGCTCACCGAATAGTTTTGGACCGATCCGTTAGAGTTTGAAACGGTAATCGGCACCGCCGCAGGCGGAGTCCCCGGTACAACTCCAATGCTTTTCGCGTAGCTGGTGGCGAAGGACGCTGAGGTTGGATTGGTACTCAACGTGGATGCGTTCATCAGATAAAACTTGACGGTCACCGACAGAGGGAATTCGTTCGGAGCAGTCAGGGTAACGGTAACAGCTGTGGGAGTCCCCACGGTCGGGGCCGGGTTGACGGCAGAGTAAAGCGCGGAGAACGAAAGTTGGTCGACGCCGGAGACGAGGGTGCCAGTGCCAACTCCGGCAATGGTGGCGCCGCCGTTCGCCGACGTAATGGAGAGCCACGCAGGGCCGCCAGAGATGCCATACGAGGTATCGGCGATTAAGTTATCGATGAGACTGACCGTTTGCGTCATTGCATCAGGCCCACCGGTCACGTGTTGGAAGGTCACTGCAGTTGGCATAGCCGCCAATGTGTTTGCGCCCGCTGTAAGGTTCAAGTAGACGTTAACCGTAGTGGCAGCCAGCGGGGAACCGGACGTGGGCGTGAGGGTGATAACGGCCAGGTTGGCGTTGTGGGTCAAAGACAACTTGTCAGCCGTAGCGGAAAGAACACTGAGCGTGATTGGGCTCCCGGTAGCGGCGGTATTCGCGGTCAAGGGGGCCGTGTCCGTCAGGGTCAGCCATGGTTGATTGGAGGTCGCGGTGTATACAATACCGTTGATGGTAGTGGAGATTGGGGTAACAGCCTGAGTAATCGTCCCCCCGTTATGCACCGTATAGGTGAGGTTCACGGTGCCAAGGGTCACTTGGGCGCCTGCAGTAAGAGTCCAGGCGAGGTCCACGATAACCTGCGCGTTATTCGACGCGTTGTTTACCGTATCGGTATACGCCAGGGTAATCGGGCAGCTGTTGGTTCCGGCTGTGGCTCCATCAGCTAAAGCTTCGTTCACGGTGACTGTGAAGTTGGCGCCGCTGGTCAAGGAGCCAGTCTGCAACGTGAGCCAAGCTGGGCAGAGAGTGGTGTTAGAGTTTTTGTTCGCCGTATAACTCGTGCTCGTATCGGCAAGGGTGTTAGTAATGGCGCTAGTCGCGCTTGGCGGTGTCGAGATGTCGCTGTAAATCTGATAAGTCAGGGGATTGGGGGTGAAGGAGGCGGCGGAGAGGGTGACCGCGGCGGCCTCGACCGGCAACGTGACGACCAACTGGGCGGCTTCCGCGTTGCCCGCAACCGTAAAGGTGACGGTACAGGTGTTTGCCGTCGTGGACGGGGGCAATGCGTTCGCAAGAAGGTGGTGTACCGTAAGTGCCAGGGTAGTGCCCGAGGTGTTGGCGACACCAGTACCGGGCACGGTTAGCCACGCGGTTCCACTGAGACAATTCGCTGCCGGAGCATAAGTGACACCGGCAACGCTGGCGGTAATGGCGATAGTCGGACTAGAGTCACTTCCGCCGACCTGGTAGTTGCTTAGGGTGTCCGTCGCAGCAATGGTTATTGTCGGCAGCGAGACCGGCAAAGTGACGTTAAAACTCAGCGCCACGCCTTGCATGGTGACGATGACTTGGGCGGTATCTCCCGCGATGGTCAAGGCGTTGGCCGCAGCGTGATTCACGGTAAGCACGAGTGTTGTTCCGGAGTTGTCGGTTTGAGCGGTCCCGCTGCCGGTCACAGTGAGCCACGAATGACTGCCAGCGTTTGTCACGCTCGCGTTCCAAGCCTCGCCGCCGACGCTAGAGGTGGGTTTAAGATTGGTCTGCAAATCGGTGGAGGTGCCTAAGTTCCATGTGGTCAGGGTCTGGGCGGCGATCGAGCTGGTCCAAGTAGGCGCGGTGACCGTCACCGAGACCGATGATACTGTGAGATCGGTTGACACGGTGGGATTGTTCACTACGCTAAACCCTCCGGAGTAACTTCCCACCCCGCCTAAGGTTCCGGCCCCGGCGGAAGTCACGGAAAGCGTACAAGTTGCGGGAGCGATGGAAGTAGCTGAGTAGACGCCGCCGGACCCGCCGCTACATGTTGCGGTGAGCCCTGTAGTCGGGCTCAGCGTAAAGCTATCCGGACCAGCGGAATTGTCAGTGACGGTGAAAGTCGCAACTGAGCCACTTTGCCCGTCGCCCGCGCCCAAGACATAGGTCAGGCCGGTTGGACTGAGCGCAGACGTGGTGAAGGTTGTGCCGGTGACTTGACCGTACGCCGTGCTTGCCCAAAGTGCCAGAGCGAGCACGACTAAAAGATGTTTCAAAAACCGTTTGTGATACATCGTAAAGATCCTTTCCTTTTGTTACCCGCGCTTGTTGCCCTGTCGCTTGGGTACATGGCGCTTATCGGCGGTGTCGCGAAAGAACTTGAGGGGGGCGAGAGGGACATGGGTCTGCGAGCAGGTATTTCGGTGCTGAAACACGGGAAGCGGCGCCTGGCGATAACTTATTCATAAACAAGATACTTGCCGTCTCGCTGATGAGCACTATGACCCTGCGGCAAACGGGTAGGATTAAGAATATTCCCCGCCCTGGAATTTCGAGGTCCTGGCGCTGCTAAGGCAAACCGGGATGCGACATAGGCTATGCAACATGCAAAGATTGGGCAAATTGACAGAAACCCGGGCAGCGGCGTCTGCAGGAAGTTCGCGTACGCCCGGCCCCAGGGTACCCGCCACACCACGCCGGGGTTACGGTGCTTCCCTGCCAGTACGAAACGTTTCGCCGTCCTTACTCCATGAAGGCGGGATTGGATCTGAGTAAATGCTGGGTCGCATCTAAGGGGAACAGAAGGAGGAAGCGAGTCGGTCTCCAGCAGAAAAGCAGGAACGCAGCTGGGCGATGAAGGCTCGCAAAACAACCGGAGAACGGCATGACAAAGGAAGAAATGCGGCCCTCGTCGACGGCTCGCGCTGGCTGCTGGCCGTCGGGGTCCGGATGTCCGTGGTGGCGCGGTGCGGCCGATTGCGGGCGGAGCCCATCCATGCATGCGGTATGGTGGCGCGACGGCGCCCTGCCATTCCATCGCACCTGCGGGTACGGCACGCAGATTATGCTGTGGGAGCCGGACGGCGAGGTGAGATCGCTTACCCACACGCTACCGCACAATCTGCACCCCAGTTCTCCCGCGACGGGCCAGCAGATCGTTTTGGGGTCGGACCGGGACGGCAATTACGAGCTGTACCAGATCTACCCTTGAGCGAAAGCCGTGGGCGGGAGCGAAAGGTGCTTCCCCGCCCCAACTATTCGCGGCACGCCATTGTAAAGCAAAACCGGATGGGATATAAGAGATGGAGCCCGAAGAAATCCATAGCAGTTTTTTCGGGGACGGTACGACAAGGAGATAGCTTTATGCCTCTCGGTAAAAGAGCAGCGGCGGAATTCCTGGGTACGTTATGGCTGGTATTCGGAGGGTGCGGCGCGGCGGTGATGGCGGCCAAATTCCCGGGCGTCGGCATCGGCTTTGTAGGCGTGGCCCTGGCCTTCGGATTGACCGTGCTGACGATGGCGTTTGCCATCGGTCACATTTCGGGATGCCACCTGAATCCCGCCGTCTCGGTGGGCCTGGTGGTGGGGAAGCGGTTCCCTGCCTCGGACCTGTTGCCATATATCGTGGCGCAGGTGCTGGGAGGAATCGCCGGCGCGGGTATCCTTTATGTAATCGCCAGCGGCACAGCGGGATTCGACGTAGCTAACGGGTTCGCCTCTAACGGCTACGAGCTCCACTCGCCCGGCGGATACTCCATGGGGGCCTGCCTGGTGGCCGAGATCATGCTCACCTTCATGTTCCTCATGATCATTCAAGGGGCCACCGATAAGCGCGCCCCGCAGGGATTTGCCCCCATCGCCATCGGACTCGGATTGACGCTGATCCACTTGATCGGTATCCCGGTCACTAATCTGTCAGTGAATCCGGCGCGCAGCACCGCTCCGGCGATATTCGTCGGCGGATGGGCGCTGCAGCAGCTGTGGCTGTTCTGGGTAGCGCCGATTGTAGGCGGAGCGATCGCCGGTTTTGTCTATCCGGCCATTGCCAGCGAGCAAGCGCCTGCTCCCGCGATGGCTCGCGCTGCCGCGGGAGATTAGAAGCCGGAGGCGATCATCCGACCCGTCTGCCGACGGTTGGACACGCCTGTGTCACAATTGCCCATGCTTCGGCGCTACTTGCCGACGGCAGGGGGTTTCTGCAACATCGAGAGCAACAAGCAAAACACTACCAGAACACCAAGACCGCCGGCGACCATCATAGAAACGGCTCCCTCACCTCGCATATCGGCAAAGCAATTCAGGGGCCGCGGAATTATTTTTGAAAAACAACGAGTTGCGGGAATTCTCCGCAACATAAGTTGACACCTTGATGTAAGTTGCGTGTCGGCTGTGTCTACCGATCGACCGCTCCCTCGCGGTCGCGGCTCGGTAGACTCCGGCAAACACAGAGGCGCCATTCCGAGCCTCGCGTGCGCCAGCAAGCGTTCTTCGAATTTCGCAACTCCCTTACCGCCCGCCTAATCGGCAAAACCCGATGTTCACCGCGAAGGAGGCCTGCGATGCCCATCGTTCCCCCTGGCGGCGTTCCACCAGGAAGGCCTTGGCGCCGGCGTCCACCCGCACCCGCCAGTCGGCGTCCGCGGCGGGCGCTCCCTTCAAACGCAGCGGCTTGCCGCTTTGCTCCTTGACGGTCCAGGACGCGCCGCCATCGGGCGATTCGTACAAAGCGAACGGACCGGGATCGCCACCCGAGCTGCGGTCGACAATCAGGCTGCCATTGGTCCTGGAAGAGAAGTACATATCCTGGATGGAACCGAAGTGGTAGTCGGAGTTTTCGCCGAAAACGGGTTCCTGGCGCCAACTCTTGCCACCGTCGTTGGTGGACAGCACAAAGGGGTCCTGCGGTAGCGGAAAAAGCTGCTGGCCGCCGGCCCATCCGGTGGCGGCATCGATGAATTGCAGATGGTCAAGCCCGGCCAAACGGATGCGTTGGTGGATTTCCTGCCAGCTTCGGCCGGCATCGTCGCTGCCCATCAGCACCGAGTAAAGCGTGACGGCATCGGAATGGATGTTGCCGGCCACGAAGAATTTGTCCCCCGTGGCAGTGGCGGCGCTGAGCTCCAGGTAGATGGGACAGGGCGCGTCCTCGGAACAGCTGAAGCCAGCGGCGCCGGCATCCTCATTGGTGCACTGGAACGGCAGGACCATGGGTTTCCCGGCGTTGAGCAGCACGGGCGGCGGCGGCGGGGCCGGCGGCGGGCTGGGTTGTCCCACCGGCGGCTCGTCCTGCGCCCACAGGGAAATTCCGGAGGTGATCAAAGGTACCAGGAGTAAGAACCAGGGTTTCATGCGGCCCCGAATGTTAAATTCAACGGCAATGGCCCAAAAGGGCTAAACACTTATGGCTATTTTGTTTACGGTAGATTTTTGCGATTACCTGTAACTCGCGCGTCCATGATAGCGTCTTGAAATTAAATCCCCGTTACGACAGCGGGCGCACTCACCCCTATCACCCAAACCGCGCCCGCTTTTTACATTTTGTCCGCTTAAGCATCGAACATCCCCTCAAACAATGTGGTGCTGAGGTACCTTTCGGCGGCATCGGGAAGCACCGTGACGATGGTTTTTCCGGCGAACTCCGGCAACTTGCCCAGCCGGACCGCAACCGCCACCGCCGCGCCGCAGGAAATGCCCGACAGGATGCCCTCCTCTCGGGCCAGCCGGCGCGCCATCTCGATGGACTCTTCGTTGCCCGCCAGCTCCACGCGGTCGACCATGGAAAGGTCCAGCGTGTCGGGGATGAAGCCGGCGCCGACCCCCTGGATCTTATGCGGACCGGGCTTCATGGGTTTGCCGGCCAGCCGCTGCGTGATCACCTGGCTGTTCACCGGCTCTACTCCCACCGACAGGAGCGCGTGGCCTTTCTCTTTCTTGATGTAACGCGAAACTCCGGAGATGGTCCCGCCGGTGCCGATTCCGGAGACCAGCACATCCACCTGGCCGTCGGTGTCTTCCCAGATTTCCGGTCCGGTAGTACGGAAGTGAATCTCCGGATTGGCGGGATTTTTGAACTGTTGGAGCAGCACGAAGCGTCCCGGGTCAGATGCCACCATTTCCTCGGCCTTAGCGATGGAACCGGCCATCCCCAAAGAGCCCTCGGTCAGCACCAACTGGGCGCCCAGCGCCTTGAGCACTTTCCGCCGCTCGATGGACATGGTCTCCGGCATGGCCAGGGTGATGGGGTAGCCGCGCGCGGCCGCCACAAATGCCAGGGCGATGCCGGTGTTGCCGCTGGTAGGCTCGATGAGCGCCTTGCCGGGCTTGAGAATGCCCCGCTTTTCGGCGTCCCACACCATGGAGGCGCCGATCCGGCACTTCACCGAATAGGCCGGATTGCGGCCTTCGATTTTGGCCAGAATGGTGGCTTTGCCGCCATCGGTAACACGGTTGAGGCGCACCA
>CAZARO010000088.1:7147-10495 GCA_964487165.1 uncultured Solibacteraceae bacterium
ACCAACGGAGTGCGCCCGATGCTTAAGGAATTGTCGTCGAAGACTTTCAACTTAGATCTCCCAGTTCAGAACGAAGCGATTTTGTTTTTCGGTCCAGCTACGGAGCAAATCGGCGAACGTGGTCTTATCGACGATGCCGGAAACGGCCTGGTCCACCTGCTGCCACATGTCGCTGAACGGCGTGTCCGCCTTGCCCCGCGGCCGATGTTTCCCCTTTTGCGGCCCTTCCACGAAGCGCAGCACTTCGCCCACGGTGATGGACTCCGCGCCGCGCGCCAGCAGATAGCCGCCTTCTGCGCCGCGCCGCGATTCCACGAAGCCCCCCTGCTTGAGCCCCGCCAGAATCAATTCCAGAAACTTCTGGGGAATCGATTGCCGGCGGGCGATGTCGCCAATGCGCACCGGTTCGCCGGGACGCTGCGTGGCCAGGTCGAAAATCGCCTGTAGTGCGTATTCACCTTTGACTGAAATATTCATGGCAATTGCGGCGAGGAATCACCTTCATCCCAGTAGAGATTGTAGGCCCTCAGGGCAGGAGCGCGCAATGGCGGTCAGAGGACTCTGGGAGAAGGCGGATTACCAGGGCACCCTCTCTCGGTCCGGCAGGCTGCCAGCCGCAATGTCACTCACTTTGCCAGAAAGGCGGGATTCTTCGTTAACTGTGCGGAGGACCCCTGGGGGGGTGCCCTCTGGGCCACGGGACGCCCTCGCCCCGCTCTCCTCTCCGATAATCAAGTCTCTCGCGTCCACGGGAAGCCGGCCAAGGAGCCGGCGGTGCCTAACTACTTTCTGGCGCGAAATTCAGTTTCCGATCGTCGATGACCACTCCCTTACGGTCGTGGCTCGGTCGTGGCTCAATAAGAAGTCTCGTGGAATCAGCGAGGTGTTACAGAGCCGCGCGCGTCAGCAAGCGGTCTTTGGCAATCGACGGTAATTTGTGCCAGAAAGTAACCAAAAGGCGCCCCGAGGGCGTCCGCCCCACCATGCAGGTACGCTCTCACAGGGAATGTAAGTGACATTGTGCGGCCGGCCTCCACACTTAGATTCTTGCATCGAAGAAGTTAGACAAACCGCCGCTACCCGGCGCCATTCTGACTTCAGACAGCCCGCCAGGGCGGTCAGACTTCTTCGGACACGCAGGGGCCGCTTCTGTCTTCCCGAATCCTGCAAGGATTTCCAGGGCGGAGCCCTTGGTCAGCTCCTCAGTGCACCACGAATTCTTCCAGATCCAGCACCGCGTGCGCGCCCTCATTCACGCGCACCGTGGCCGCGTGGGCCTCTTCCATCTGGGACGGCTCCGGCACCTGGTAGTCGAACGAAGCCATTACGCGGTAGACGCCTGGCGCCAGCCCGCCCAGGCTATACTGCCCCTTGCCGTCGGTGCTCGAGATGCGCACCGGCTCCAGCCGCTTGCGCGGTTCCAGATCGTAGGGCTCGATGAAGACCGGCACTCCCGCCACCGTGTCGCCGCCCGCATTTCGCACCGTGCCGCCGATGCTCGCGGGCGACGAGGAGAGCACGAACTTCACCGCATTCTGCGAATTCGGGGCCAGCAGGATTTCGTTCCACCCGTCGGTGCGGCCTTGGTTCGCGGTCTGCGGTCCGCTGAAACCCAACACGCAGTAAGCCGCATTCGGAGGCATCGCCACGTCCCAACGCCCAGGCCCCAGCGTCACTCTGGGCTCTTGCAGGGTCTCCGTCCGGCCTTCGCTGGCGGCGTCTTTATGGCGCACCAGCAGCGAGACCTCCCGCAGCTCGATGGGATGGCCGCTGGTGTCCTCGAAGACGAACTGCACGGTTGGCAGCGGGCTGAGGGGAATGGCGACGTCGGTCAGGTCGCGGTCGACGGTGAGCATGCGGAAGGTCGCGGCCCTTGCGTGGCTCCGATCGGCCGGCGCATCCGCCAGCAGCTCATACTGCCCCGGCGCCATGGGACGGAAGCTGAAATTCCCGCGGCTGTCTATCGCCGCCGTCTCCGTGCCGGCATCCGACGAGAGCGACACAGTGCCTTGCCCACTGACGCCGATCACGCGCCCGGAGAGGCTGAAGAGTCGGCCGGCCGCGGGGGGAACATCCACGTGGTCCACCTGTTCGTCGAGCGTCACGTCAACCGCGTGCGCCTGGTCTACAGTGGGCGACTCGGGATAGAAGGTCGGCAGGTAACTTTCGTCGTCGTAAACTTGCGCCAGGCTGCGGATGAGATAACTTCCGGGCCGCAGCCCGAAGAGCCGGTACATACCGCGATCGTCGGTGGAGGCGCGTGCCAGCAGCTTGGGAGGGCGCGTGTTGGTATAGACGGCGACCTGGTGTTCCGGCAATCCGACGTCGTTTTCGTCGCGCACCGTTCCCGTGATGGCTCCGTAGCGCGGCATCCGGATGGTGAGCGACGCCGTGTCGTCCGCCGCCAGGGGGATGGCCATCGCGGGCGAATACCATCGCTTCTGCCCGTAGTTAACGGGCGCGAAGGCGGTCTTCGCGGCGGAGATGCGATAGGTGCCGGCCGGCAACGCGGCGAATTCGAAGATGCCGGACACGTTGGTTTGCACCGACTGCGGCGCGGCGCCGTAGCCCACGGTCTCCACGGTGACAGTCGCGCGCGCCAGGGGATAGCCCGACTGGTTTTCCACTACCGTGCCGCGAATCGTGGCGGCATGCAGTGTGAACGCGGCCAAGGCTAAGAGTAAGCCTCTCGTCGCTATAACTTCCCTCATCGGATCACAAATAAGTCCAGATCCTGTGCCACGTCCCCGCGGACATCGATCTGTAACTCCCTGGCGTGCGCCTCTATCATGATCTTAGAATCGGGCATCTGGTATTCGAAGGAACTTAGTACCCGATAGCGTCCCGGCGCGAGGCTCCCGAAATGGTATCGGCCGTGGACGTCGGTGATGGTGACATAATTGTCGGTAAGCCGCCGCGCCGGCTCCAGGTCCACCGGTTCGAGAAAGACCGGCGCGCCGATTGCGGGGTCTCCGGCATCGCTCACGGCACCGTGCAACCTCCCGGGCGAGGAGAACGTGAATTGCACCGAGCCTCCGCCGCTGATGGTGGCTTCGTTCCATCCATCGCAGCGCTTATAATTGCGGTACCCTCCCGGGCCGGAGAATCCCGAGACGTAATATCCGTCTAATGGAGCCACGGCGAACTCCCAGGGGCCGACAGCCAGAATGGCGCTATGATTCGACAGCTTGATGACCTGGGCGTCGTGCGCGCCGGCCAGATCCTTGCGGCGGCCCAGCAGTTTCACCGTGCCATCGTCCACCGCCTGCAGGGGCAAACCCTCGAAATCGAAGCGCACCGGTTGAATGCGGCGCAAAGTCATCTGCGCCCCGCTGTCCCTGGAAATGT
>CAZARO010000089.1:0-10456 GCA_964487165.1 uncultured Solibacteraceae bacterium
CACGCGGTGACGTAGTTTAAGATCCCCGCAGCCGCGTCGCGGTCCGAGACGCCATCGGGGATGGGCAGGAAGCGCTCGGCCCCGCGCACCAGAAGTTCCGCGAATCCGCCGTACACCGTAAGCGCCGCCACGCGCTGGCCCACTTCGAAACCCTTGACGCCCGCCCCTATCGCTTCCACCACGCCCGCGGCCTCATAGCCGGGGACCAAAGGTATTTTCGGCGCGTACCGATACTTTCCGGCCAGGACGATCAAGTCTGTCGAACCCACGCCGGCAGCGCGCACCCGCACGCGCAATTGCCCCGGGCCGGCAGGCTCAACGGGCAATTCCACAATCTGGAGAGCCTCCGGCCCGCCCTTCTTCGTCAACATCGCTGCGCGATATGTTGCCGTCATACGGATGCTCCCCTCGCGGTGCCGCGGCCTGGCGCCAGGTAGCCAATGATGGCTTACCGCGTGGAGAAAGTCCATGCCGCGTGCGTTACGTTTGCCGGATAACGCCGCGGACCGAGATCCTGTATCCTCAATGCATGTTGTTTCCAGGCTTTCCCGGAGTCGCCACGGCGGTGGGCCTGTTCGCACTGATCTGGCTGGTCCTCTATCTGGACAGCAGGGGGAAGCCTGTCGTCTTCGACCCCGGCGGCAAACATGGCGAATTCGGGAAGATGCTGCTTCCCATGTACCTGGATATTACGAAGTTCGTCCTCGGCCTGGCGGCTGGGTCGCTAGTGCTGCTGGTGGGCTCGATGAATTTCAATCAGTCCAACGGCCGCTCGCTAAAGCCCTTCGCGTCGCCTTTGTTTCTGGTGGCGATGAGCATTATTTACGGAGTGCTTTTCATGATCCTGCTGGCATTGAACTATGAGTATCACTTACACCATCCTGACGATACGCGTTCCTACACGCGATTCCAGTACACGCGGAATCAGTCATTAGGATTTGGCGCGCTGGTCTGTTTCTGTATCAGTTATATGTGGCTGATCGCGGTGGCGACTAAGTGAAAAGCCCGCTACTCGGGTCTCTGCGTAACGACGATGACGACGTGTCCTTTCTTGTGTCCCGCCTCCGCATACCGGAAAGCGTCGGCGGTCTCTGCGAGTGAATAGCGCCTGTCGATTACGGTTCTGACCTCGCCGGCCTCGATCAGGCCCTTGAGGAGAGCCAGATCCCCAGGCGCGGGGTGCGGCAACCCGCCGACCATCTTTGCGGCCCCCGTGATGGAAATCCACCACTCGCGAGGCATGTCTCCGAGGAGCGAGAACAGGCCCCCGGAGGGCGCGATCTTCACATAAGGACCGCCTCGCTTCAGGGCTTTCAGTCCGCGCGAGAACCCGGCCTTGCCGACCGTGTCGAAGATCATGTCATAGACCCGGCCGGCGCGCGAGAAATCCTCGCTGGTATAGTCGACCACCTCGTCGGCGCCAAGCGACTTCACCAGGTCCAAATTAGCGGTACTGCAGACGCCGGTGACGCGCGCCCCGAAGTGCTTCGCCAGTTGTACCGCGAAGACACCGACACTCCCCGATGCACCGTAGATCAGGACGTTCTGCCCGTTCCGGATATTGGCGCTCCGCAGGAAGCACAAGGCAGTGAGCCCGCCAAACATCACTGCGGCGGCTTCCTCAAACGTCATATTGACCGGCTTGCTCTCCAGCCGGTTTTCGGGCACGCATGCGTACTCGGCGTGGGTGCCGAACTGGAACCCGGTCCCTCCGAATACCTGGTCGCCCGCGCCGAACCGGGTGACGGCTTTGCCCACCGATTCAACTGTCCCGGCCAGCTCCATTCCCAGTATCCTGCCCTTCCTTAGCCCGACCATCCATGCGATGACGAACGGCATGTTCTTGAGCCGGTAGTCGGCTGCGCAGACCGAGGCCGCGTGTATGCGAACCAGGACCTGGTCGTCCTTGGGGAAGGGCTTTTCGACGTCCTGGATCCGGACAGCACGGCTCCAGGAGACGGCGGCCTTCATCCGCGGCGCCTCCCGGACATTGACGTCCTGTTTCGCCATGCAGAGATATACGCGGACGGACCCCAGGGAGTTCCGCTGCGAACCGGCGAACCAGCCCTCGCGGGCTGAAGCCGGCGGAAGCCCGCGCCACCAAGATGTATCGATCCGCCTGGTGGGGTGGACTTCAGACCCCCAGTTAGGAAACAAATGGCCGAACGCCACGGCTAACCGGCCGTAAACGTTTTGAAACATAACCCCGCGCCCAGCCATGCCGCCCTGGGGAGAATGGGGAGAAGTAGTTCTGGCCAGATCGCTGCCCGCCGGATTATCCTGGGGATGATGCCGACTGCCGACAATTGCCGGCCGAACCCGGAAGAGTTACTGCGCAAGGTACAGGCCGATGAACGCCGCGAAAGCCGCGGCCGCCTGAAGGTCTTCCTGGGGTACGCCTCGCGCGTGGGCAAATCGTTCCGTATGTTCGACGAGGGACGCCGGCGCAAAGAGCGCGGGCAGGACGTGGTTGTGGGTGCCCTGCAATCGGGCGTCACCCCCGAGATCCAGGAAATCCTGAAGCACCTCGAAACAGTCCCCACCATCCCCGCGAAGCATGCCGGCCGCGATTATAACGTCATGGACATGTCGGCGCTCTTCCGCCGTCACCCGGAAGTCTGCCTCATCGACGGGTTGGCTTACGACAATCCCCCCGGCAGCCGCAACCCGCACCGCTGGCAGGATGTCAGCGAACTGCTGGACCGCGGCATCGCGGTCATCACCGCCGTCAATCTGCAGCACATTCGCGAACAGCAGGAACAGGTGGAGCGCATCACCGGAAAACGCGCCGCCAATTGCATCCCCCAGGAGTTTCTCCATGAGGCCGACGAAATCGAAGTGGTGGACGCGCCGCCCGATGCCCTGATCGACCGCACCGGCAGCTCCATTACGGACCCACGCCGCCTGGCTGAGCTCCGCGAGCTGGCGCTGCTGCTGGCGGCCGATGTGGTGGACCGCCAACTGCAAGAGTACCTCGATTCCCATGGCGTGGCCGCGCGCTGGGGCGCCCAGGAGCGCGTCCTGGTGTGTCTCACGCCGCGCAGCAACGCCGCCGATATGCTGCGCAGCGGGTTGCGCAATAAACTGCGCTTCCACGGTGCGCTGCTGGCGGCCTACGTGGAACAGGACGATCTGCGCCCGCAGGATCGCGAACTGCTGGAGAAGAACCTGACCCTGGCGCGCGAGTTGGGCGCCGAAGTTCACTGCCTGAAAGGCGCCGATTTCGTCAATGCCATCCTGCAATTCGCCCATGAGCAGCGCATCACGCAGCTGTTTCTGGGCCACACCGGCCGCCCCGGCCGCGCCTGGCTGGCGCGCAGCCCCATGGACCGCCTGATCGACGGCGCCGAAGGTTTCGACGTCCGCCTGTTCCCCCACGGAGGCGCATCGTGAGCGCAGTGGCCAGGGGGAAACTCAAGGTCTATCTGGGATATGCCGCCGGCGTGGGCAAGACCTACCGCATGCTGGAAGAGGCGCAGGAATTGCGCCAAAAGGGCGTGGATATCGTCATCGCGTACTTCGAGCCCCACGGCCGCAAAGAGACCATAGCCAAGACCGAGGGCCTGGAAGTGGTGCCGCGGCGGAATCTGACGTATAACGGGTCGCAGTTCCAGGAGATGGATACCGACGCCGTGCTGCGCCGCAAACCGGCCGTCGCCCTGGTGGATGAGTTCGCTCACACCAACGTCCCCGGAACGGAGCGCGTGAAGCGGTGGCAGGACGTACACGTCATCCTGGAGGCGGGCATCGACGTCCTGACCACCATGAACGTGCAACACCTGGAGAGCCTCAACGACCAGGTTTTTCACGCCACCGGCATCCGCGTGCGGGAGACCATTCCCGATTGGGTGGTGGACGAGGCAGACGAGCTGGTCTTCGTGGATCTCACGCCGCGCGCGCTGCGCAATCGGCTGGAGCGGGGCGTGGTTTATTCGCAGGAAAAAGCCCGCCGCGCCATGGAGAATTTCTTTACCGAGACCAACCTCACGGCGCTGCGGGAAATGGCCCTGCGCCACACCGCCCACGAGGTGGAAGAAAAACTGGACGCCGCGGATGCATTGGCGGCCGCGGTGCTGGCAGAATCGCCGCACGAGCCGTCGGCCGGCCCCCAGACACCGCCGCGCACCGAGCGCATTCTGATCTGCCTTACCGGGCGCCCATCCTCGGCCATCCTGATTCGCCGTGGCAAGCGTGTGGCGGATTACATCCATGCCGAGTGCCTGGCCATCCATGTGGGTGACGCTTCACACGATCGCGAGGCCGTGGAGCGCCACATGAGCTTCGCGCGCAACCTGCGCATCGAAACGCACGTCATACCCGGTAGGGATATCGCCAGCGCTGTTTCCAGCTTCGCCCGCGATCGCGGAGTTACACAGATTTTCATGGGACGTTCGGCGCCCCTGCCCTGGTGGAAGCGCTACCGGGAAACGGTAGTGCAACAATTGGTGCGGCAGGCGCGCGATATGCAGATTACCATTGTGGCGGAAAGGCGGCGAGGGTGAAGGGGGCGATTCTTCTGCTGGCCGCGGTCTGGCCGGCGCCCGCGCTGGCGTGGCAGCCCGCCACCATCGACGATGCCCTGCACGCGCTTTACAATTTCGACTTCCCCGCCGCCCACGCAGCCCTGAACAGCTACATCGCGGCCCATCCGCAAGATCCGCTGCCCTACGCTTTTCGCGGCTCGGCTTACCTTTTTTACGAGCTCGACCGCCTGGGCGTGCTGGAAAGCGAATTCCTCACTGACGACGACCGGCTGGTGGAGAAAACGCACCCGCACCCCGACCCCGCGGTTCGCGTACAGTTCCTGCAGGCCATGGACGATGCGCAAAAACGCGCCGAGGCCGTGCTGAAATCCAACCCTAACGACCGCGACGGGCTCTTCGCCATGTGCGTGATCGCGGGCGTTTCCACGGATTACATGGCGCTGGTGGAGAAGCGCCCGATTGCCAGCCTCGGGCCGGCCAAGCGGGCCAATGGCTACGCGCAGCGTCTGCTGAAGCTCGATCCCAAGTTTTACGATGCTTATCTGACCGCCGGCTTTTCGGAGTATATGGTCGGCAGCCTGCCGTTCTTCATCCGCTGGTTCGTTCACTTCGATAACGTGGACGGCGATAAGCAGCGTGGCGTGCAGCATCTCGAACTGGTGGCGCGCGAGGGCCATTACCTGGGGCCGTTGGCCAAGGTGTTCCTGGGAATCATCGACCTGCGGGAGAAGAAGCCTCAGGAAGCGCGGAAGTTACTGGCGGAGTTAGTGCGCGATTATCCGCGAAATCCGCTCTATAGAAAAGAGCTGGATAAGTTGGACCGAAAGCTGGCCGTCCCGGCGGATTGAAGCGGAAGTTAAACAGAGCGTCATAAATACTTGCGCATCCGCTCCCTGACGGTCACGGCTGTGTAAGAAGCCGCATACTGAGCCGCGCACGTAAAGTAAGCAAGCGGATTGATCGCGCAGCGATCAACGGCGTCTGGCCAACGCCTTCGTTCCGCCCGCAGCGAATCCACCGGATCTATGCGTGTAGCCCGCAGCGCGGGAAGATAACTGGCCAGCGCCGCGGCAGCCACCAGTCCGCAAGAGACTCCGATATAAGTCAGCGGATCGAGCGGACTCACGTGGAACAGCAACGATGACATCAGCCGCGTCGACGCCAGTGCGGCGGCCAGGCCGCAGACCACGCCGATGGCCGAGAGCCGCAATCCATGCCACAGGAACAGCCGCGTCACGTCCTTCTGCGGCGACCCCAGCGCCATGCGTATGCCGATTTCGCGCGCCCGCTGCGAGACCGAGTAGGAAATCACGCCGTAGATGCCGACCACCCCGAGCAGCAGCGCCATGGCGCCGGCCAGAGCCAGCATCACCAGCGTAAACGAGGTGCGCGCCAGCGATTTGTCGTAAACCTCGCGCAGGGTGCGCACGTTGGCCAGCGGGAGATTGGGATTGACCGACCAGACGGCCTGGCCGACGTCGTGAACGAAGCCGCTCGATCCGGTACGGCTGCTGCGAATCATGATCGCCCCGCCGCGCTGTACAAATGGCTTGTTGGCCCCGAAATCGTCCATCATCGTCGGCCAATAGGCGACCTTGGGCGCTTCCTGATTCACGCCATCGTCCCGTTCGTCGCTCACCACCCCGACGATCTCGCGCAGCTTCCCTTTGGGGTTGTCGTGAATTCGCTTGCCGATGGCTTGCGCCGGGTCGTGCCACAACTCGCGCGCCAGGTTTTCCGAAATCATGGCCACGGGCCGCATGTCGTAGACGTCGGTCCAGGTGAAGTCGCGGCCGGCCACGAGGGTATTGCCCATGGTCTTCAGCAGGCCCGGCGAAACCATGCGGTAGCGGCGCAGCGCAGGAATGTTCTGCTCGGTATAGACATGGTCCTCGGCGAAAATGGGGTCGTGCCAGCCGCCGCCATCCATAGGAACGTAGCTGCTGAGTCCCACCGATTGCACGCTCGGCAGGGCGGCAATCTTGTCCATGATGTTCTGCTCCGTGCGGATGGCTTGTGCCGGCTCTTTCGCCTGGGAATCGGGGATGTAGATGCGCAGGGTCAGCACTTGTCCCGGATCGCTGAAGCCGGGTTGCACGTTGCGCAGCGTGCGGAAGGTGCGGATCATCAGCCCGGAGCCGATGAGCAGCAGGATGGCCAGCGCCACCTGCACCACCACCAGGGTGCTGCGCGCGCGATGCCGCTCCTTACTGTAACTCAAGCCGCGGCCGCCGGAGCGCAATGTCGCGGCCACGCGCGGGCCGGCGTACTTGAGCACGGGTATGGCGCCGAACAGCAATCCAGCCAACAGCGATGCCGCCAGCGTGAAGACCAGCACGGAGGCGTCGATGGAGATCTCGCCCAATCGCGGCAGATTGGCCGGCGCCATGGCCACCAGCCATTGCACCGAGGCGTAGGCCAGCCCCAACCCGAGCACGCCGCCGAGCAGCCCGAGCATCACGCTCTCGGCAAATAAATCGCGCGCGATGCGGCCCCAGCCCGCCCCCAGCGCGGCGCGGATAGCCAGCTCCTGCTGCCGACCCTCGGTGCGCACCAGCAGCAGGTTGGCCACATTGGCGCACGCAATTACCAGCACGATTCCGATGGTCGCCATCAGAATCCACAGCACCCCGCCTACATCGCCCACTATTTCCTGCTTGAGCGGCGCGAAACCAGGAGTCAGGCGGGCCTGCTTGAACATCTCGGTGCTGTATCCGGGAAAGGGCGGAAAACTATCGAGCGCCACGGGGATCAAGCGGGTGGCGTCGGCGTTGGCCTGCGCCAGCGTGGCGCCGGGCTTGAGCCGCGCGAGCCCCTGAAAACTGAAATTCCCCAGGAAAGTCTTGCTGCGGTCGTACTGCATCGGGAAGAACAACGACGCGCGCTGATCGAGGAAGCGGAACCGCTCGGGCAGCACACCGATAATTTCCCGTGGCTCTCCGTTGGCTACGAGGGTTCGCCCGATCGCCGATCGGTCGCCGCCGAATCGCGCTTGCCAATAGGCGTAGCTCAAGATGACCGTTCGCGGAGCGCCGGGCGAATCGTCCGCCTGCGAGAAGAGGCGCCCCAGGTGCGGCTTTGTGCCGAGCACCGGCAGAACGCCCTGGGTGATATCGATTCCGTCTACCTGTTGGGGCTCGGCGGATCCGGTGATGGCCACGGAATCGTTCTGCCACATGCCAACGTCTTCGAACGTACGGTTCTGTTCGCGGTACGTGTAGTAGAGGAATGGCGCGATGCCGGCGTGCGGCATGTTGACACCGGGCGCCGCGTGGTCGATGGAAATCAACTGCTCGGCGCGCGGATACGCCAGCGGCTTCAGCAGAACGCCATTGAGCACGCTGAAAATGGCGGTGTTGGCTCCGATTCCAATGGCGAGAGTGAGCAGCGTCACAATTGCGAACATTGGCGAACGCCGCAGGCGCCGCAGCAGATGATTCAGCCCCATGCGAGGTATTACGCTCGAGGACGGGCGAGAGTTCGCAGATTTTACTTCGGCCTCAGGCTCTTACTGAGTCTCGCGTAGAGTTACGCCTTGTGGGGCGGGATGGTATCCCGCGGCCGATTGGTAATCGGCCCAACCTGCCCCACATGCCCGTGGCATCTGTCACCATATTCTGCGAGACTTAACAGCTCTTGCCTTTCTCTCCCGGCGCCAGCTTCCGAAGCCGCGCCAGAAGCTCCTCGCCCATTTCGCCCGCCCGTTTCAGATCGTGCGCCGTGCGTTCCACGGGGAGCAACTCCGTGGGCGCGGGGATCAACTCCATCGCGGCCCTCAGTTCCGCCAGCGTGCCGAACGGATCGTCGCTGCCCTGCACGAAGAGCGCGGGGATGCGCAGGTCGGGGAAGAAGCTGGTGCGTAACTGTTCCGGCTTGAACGGAGGATGCAGCGGATAGGAAAGCAGCAGCAGCGCGTCTGCCATTGCGGGTCGCTCGGAAGCCGCCATGGCCGTCTGGCGGCCGCCGTAGGAATGGCCGCCGGCGAAAACCCGCCCGCTAGCCAACCCCCGCACCGCGTCCACCGCCAGCGCCACCCCTTCACGATCGCGTGCCGCCGCGGCGGGGAACGGCGGACCTTTGGGGCGCTGCTGGCGAAACGGCAGATCGTAGCGCAATACCAGCAGGCCGGCATCGGCGAAGTCGCGCGCCAGGCGCACCAGCAGCGGCGCGTTGCAATTGGCGCCGGCGCCGTGCGTGAGCGCGATCGCGTCGCCCGCGGGGCGCTCCGGCTGGTGCAGCACGCCGCGAACGCCGCCGGAGTCGAAAGCCTGTTCCATGGTCACTTGCCCAGATTCAGCTTGCGCGTCTGCGCCGCCACGAAACTGCGCGGCACCAGCCGGACGCCGCGCATCATCCAGCGATTCCGTGCACCGGCGATCACCGACGATTTCCCCGCCATCATCGCACGGTACCCCACGCGCGCCACTTCCTCAGCACTCATGCTGGGGCCGCGAAACAGGGCGCTGTCTTCGATTCCCGCCGCCGCGAAAAACTCCGTGCGGGTCGCCCCGGGGCAGAGTACCGTAACGCTCACGCCCGTGCCTTCCACTTCGTTGGAGAGCGACTCGGAGAAGGAAAGCACGAAGGCTTTGCTGGCGTAATAGAGGGCCATGAACGGTCCCGGCACGAAGGCCGCGGTGGATGCCACATTCAAAATCCGGCCGCTGCGGCGGCGCACCATCTCGGGCAGGAACAGCTTGGTGAGATGCGCCAGCGATACCATATTCACCTGCATCAGGCCCGCATCCCGTGCCCAATCGGTCTCCGCGTAAGCCCCACGCACGCCAAAGCCGGCGTTATTGATCAGCACCTCGACGGGCGTCCCGGCTAGCTGGGCAAAGACCTCCGGAGGCGCCGTGGGATTGGCCAGGTCGGCCACCAAGGGGCGCGCCTTCACACCGTAGGTTTTCGCAAGGTCGGCAGCTAAATCGGCCAGACGCGCCGCGCTGCGGGCCACCAGTACGACATCGTATCCACCGGCCGCGCAGAGCTTCGCGAATTCGACTCCGAGACCGGCCGACGCGCCGGTAACCAGAGCCGTCCCCTGGGCCATGGGCTATTCCTTCTTTTTGAGGGAAGAGTCGTTATCCTGGATGAATTGACGGATGGAATCCGCCATCCCCAGGAGCTTTTCCCACTGCTCCCGGTACAGTGTCACCGGGAATCGGCCCAATCCGTAAACGGAAAGGGCTCCCTTCTCGCTCACCTTCAGGGACATCTGTCCCCGGGCGGGCTTCTTCAGCGCTTCATTTTCGGCTCGCAGCCGTTCCAGTTCCGCTTGGAGTTCAGCTTCTGATGGCATGGTGTCCAGTCTCTGTAATACCACAACCGGGCATGTTACGCTGAGGTTTCCCCGCCATGTCCGCTTTCGATTCCATCCTTTTCGATTTCGACGGCGTTCTTGCGGACACGGAGCCGGTTCACTGCGCCTGCTGGGCGGAAGTGCTGGCGCCTGAGGGAATTGCGCTCGAATGGGAAATCTATCGCCAGCGCTATGTGGGAATCGACGACCGGGAGATGCTGCGCCTGTTGATCGCCGAGCAACGTCCGCAGCTTCCGTGGGAAGAGCTGTGGAAGCTGTACCCGGCCAAGAAAGACTTGTTTCGCGCCCGCGTGGTGGCCGCGCCGCCCTTCGATCCGGCGCTGGGAGAATTCCTAGGTACGCTCGCCGGCCGCTACGCGCTGGCGGTGGTCAGCTCCAGTTCCTGCTCCGAGATCGAGCCGATCCTGGAGTCCGGCGGATTGCGCCACCACTTTCAAACGGTGGTGGGTGGCGAAAGTGTGAAACGCCACAAGCCGGCGCCGGACCCGTACCTGCTGGCGGCCGAACGGTTGGGCCTGCACGCTCCACTTGTGGTGGAAGATTCCGAAGCGGGGTTGGCCAGCGGGCGCGCCGCAGGCTTCGAGGTGCTGGCCGTAACGCACCCCACGGAAGTGCCCGCGCTGGTGGGCCAAAGGCTAAGGTAGGGCAT